>JBBQYF010000075.1:0-11766 GCA_038208955.1 Elusimicrobiota bacterium | reverse complement strand
TGTCAGGACCTGTCCAGCGTAAGGGGTTCAGTCCAGTGTAAAGGAACCTCACACCTCAGACCGGACACGTGAGACTTAGCAGATTTCTAAGGTCTCAGGTGCTACGTGTGAGGTGTGAGGTGGCCCGTATCTGGGGTGGCTAACGGGACTTGAACCCGCAACCTCCGCCGCCACAGGGCGGCGCTCTAACCAATTGAGCTATAGCCACCAAAAATGGAATAACTTCGAAGGGCGCGCAATACAATATCAGATTGAAAGACTGTCGAACAAACTCTGTGGCTGGTGATTGTTCAAAATATTTAGAAGCTTGTGAAAATGCCCTGCCAGAATCAGCGTTTTGTAGATTTCTGGTTGTCGGGATTACGCGCTTCCAAGGCCATTTAGATAATCGTGCGCGGGGGGCCGCCGGCGCCTTTTTCGAAGTGGTCGAAAATGCTTTGGCGCAGGTTCAGCAGAATCGGGCGCATCGCCTGCAAGGCTTTGTAGCGGTGGCTGACGCCATTTTTCAAGGTCGGGCCGAGCTCCGCCAGGGTTTTGCCTAGCTCGGGGACGAGAAAAATGGGATCGTATCCGAAACCTTCCGAGCCGCGCGGACGGTCGGTGATGTAGCCCGTGAGCGATCCATCGACGGTTTGGGTCGCGCCTTTCGGCACGGCTAGCGCCAAGACCGTGCGGAATTTGGCGCGGCGATGCGGGGTCGGAACCCCTTTTAATAGTTTCAACAATTTTTGATTGTTGTCGTCGTAAGAACAGCCGATGCCGGCGAAGCGAGCCGAGATCACCCCGGGGGCGCCGTCCAAAAATGCGACTTCAAGCCCCGAGTCGTCAGCCAAAGCAATTTGTTTGGTAAACCTCGCCACCTCATAAGCTTTTTTTCGCGCATTCTCTTCCAACGTGGCGCCGTCTTCCACCACCTCCGGCGTGCCGGGGTAATCGTCAACGGTTTTAAATTCGATCGGAATATCCTGAAAGATGGCGAGTATCTCTTTTATTTTGTTGGCGTTGCGGGTCGCCAAAACAACAATAAATGGGTTAAACGGATTGATCATGAACGCACACTTCCCAGGAGTCCCTTTTGAACCTTCAAGATCTTGCGGATGCCGGTAGAAGCTAGCGATAAAAGTCCCAGCAGCTGCGCGTGGGAAAACGGATGATGCTCGGCGTTGCCTTGGACTTCGACATAGTCGCCCGCCCCCGTCATGACGACGTTCATGTCGACGTCGGCCCGGACATCCTTTTCATAATCCAAATCCAGTACCGTTCGACCGTCAACAAGTCCGACGCTGATAGCGCCAACGTAGTCCCGGATCGGCCAAGCCGGCAAGGCCTGTTCCTTTCGCCAACGCCGCAGCCCTTGGACGAGGGCGATGAATGCTCCATTGATCGAAGCCGTTCGCGTGCCCCCATCGGCTTGCAGGACGTCGCAGTCGATCAGGATACAGATTCCGGGTATCACGGAGAGGTCGACCACGGCACGCAGCGATCGTCCGATCAACCGTTGAATTTCTTTGGTGCGCCCGCCGGTGGCGATATGACCGCGAGTCGACCGCTCGGTCGTCGCACGCGGAAGCATGGAATATTCGGCCGTCAGCCAACCCCTATTTTTGGCTCGAGCATGGTCGGGGACGTCGCCCGTAATCGTGGCCGTGCACAAGACCTTGGTGTTGCCCATCTGAAAGAGACAGGACCCTTCCGGATACTTCAAGTAATTCTCGGTCACTTTAATCGGGCGCAAAGCGTTCATCCGGATAGTCCCTCCAGGTTTCGAGCTAGCCAATCTAATTTTTGCTGCGTCTCGCGAAGCGTCGCCCGGCGGTTGTCCACTTCCTCTTTGGGGGCCCGTTCGATAAAATCCCGGTTTTCAAGCATCGCTCGTCCCTTCGTCAACAGCTGTTCCAGCTGGGCACGGTTGCGTTCGAGGCGGATCCGCTCTTTGACTTTATCGACGAGGTCCTGGGCCGGCAGGTAGATTTCGCCGCCATTAAAAACCGTAAACAGAAATTCAGCGGGCCGGTCTTTCTCTGTTCCCAGCGTCAATTGATCGATCTTGGCCAAAAAGCAGATCGTAGCGCGAACTTCGGCGTCGCCCAAGAGATCCGTCCAACGCGCCTCGGAGCAAACGATAAAGCAGTCCGTCCGCGTGGCGGGGGGGATGATGGCTTCGCTGCGCAATGTGCGAATGGCCGTGACGATATTTTGGACGAGTCGGAATTTCTCGGCGGAGATCGCGTCGCACTGGGAGGGGTCTGCTTGCGGCCAGGGCTGAATCATCAAGTGGGTAGATTCGGTCGCCAGCCAGGGTTTTAGACTTTGATAGATCGTTTCCGTCTCAAACGGCATCGTCGGATGGAGGAGACGCAAAGTGGTCTCTAGGATATAAACAAGCATGGCTTGCTTCGCCGTACGGGCCGAGGGGTCATTGCCCGTCAGCGCGACTTTTGAAACTTCAACGTACCAATCACAAAGTGAACCCCAGGCAAATTCATAGAGTAGACGCGACGCTTCCGCCGGGTTGTAACTCCCGAGAGCCTCGGTGACCCCGGCGATCGTCCCCTGTAACGCATCCAGGATCCAGCGGTCGGCCAAAGCGAGATGCTCTGGCTCCGGAGTACTGACCGGCCCCCTGTTTTCGGGAGATTGATAGTCCGCCAGATTCATCTGGACAAACCGGCTGACATTCCAAAGTTTGTTGGCAAAATTCCGCGCTTTTAGAAATGAATCGTTGGACAGCTGCATGTCACGCCCGGGAATACTCGATTCGGCCAGCGAAAAGCGCAGCGCATCCGTCCCATATTGCTTCATGATATCCAGGGGATCGATAACGTTGCCGAGGGATTTGGACATTTTCTTGCCTTGCTTATCGCGCACGATCCCATGGATATAAACGTGGCGGAAGGGAACGTCGTTCATGAATTCGAGGCCCATCATGACCATTCGCGCAACCCACAAATAGAGAATTTCATGACCCGTCACGAGCACGTTGGTGGGATAGAAACTCTTCAGATCATCAGTTTGTTCCGGCCAGTGGAATACCGAGAAGGGCCAAAGTGCGGATGAAAACCACGTATCCAAAACGTCCTCATCCTGGCGGAGTTCGGTCGAGCCGCAGGCCGGGCAGCGTTCGGGCAGCTCGACGGAGGCCAGCGGCGAACAGGGGGCAGATGCCGAAAGGTGTTTTGAGTCGGCCAATGTTTTCGATCCTGTACGCGGCGGCACGTAGGAGTTCGGACAATAGTAGACCGGAATCCGGTGACCCCACCAGATTTGGCGGGAGATGCACCAGTCGCGGATGTTATCCAGCCAGGAGATATAGGGTTTCTCCCAGGACGCGGGGAAAATTTTAACCCGCCCGTCGCGGGTGGCTTGTGCGGCCCGGCTGGCTAAGTCTTTCATGCTCATAAACCACTGGTCGGAGACGAGCGGTTCGATAATGGTTGCGCAGCGGTAGCAGACCGCGGCGGCGAGTTTATAATCTTCAGTTTTGATCAGATATCCCTGGCTTTCCAAGTCCTCAACGATCCGCTTCCGGGCATCAAACCGGTCGAGGCCGCCATAGATCCCGGCCTGTTCGGTCATTTTCCCATCGAAACCAATTACCACCACGTGCGCAAGTCCGTGGCGCTCCCCGATCTCAAAGTCGGTTGGATCATGGGCGGGTGTGACTTTGACGGCGCCTGTCCCAAAGGCCGCATCGACGGCGGAGTCTGCGACAATGGGGATGGTCCGTTCCGTTAATGGGAGACGCAAGCGTTGACCGATTAGAGAAGCATAACGCGGGTCGTCTGGGTTAACCGCGACGGCCGTATCCCCCAGCATCGTTTCGGGGCGGGTCGTAGCCACGATGATTTCGCCTGTGCCCTTTTCCAGCGGATATCGAATGTGCCACAGCTTGCCGGCACGATCCTCATGTTCCACCTCGATGTCGGCCAGCGCGGTCTGGCAGCGCGGGCACCAATTGACCATCCGGGGACCGCGGTAGATCAACCCCTTTCCATAAAGCCGCACGAAGGCCTCCCGGACGGCCCGGGAACAGACCTCATCCATGGTGAACCGGGTTCGGGTCCAATCACAGCTGGCTCCGAGGCGGCGAAGCTGCATCAAAATGGTATCCCCGGACTCGCCGCGCCATTTCCACATCCGCTCAAGAAATGCCTCCCGGCCGAGGTCAAAACGAGTCATTTTTTCAGAACGCAGCAATTTTTCAACCACATTTTGCGTTGCAATTCCGCCGTGGTCCGTCCCCGGGACCCACAACGTCCGGTCCCCGCGCATCCGGTGCCAGCGGGTAAGGATGTCCTGTAGGGTGGCGTTTAAGGCATGACCCATATGCAGGCTGCCGGTCACGTTGGGGGGGGGAATAACGATCGAATAGGCCACTTTCCCGTCGACGCTAGGTTGAAAGTACCCCTGGGCCTCCCAAATGGGGTACCAGGCGCTCTCGGTTTCCTGCGGGGAATAGGTTTTGGGTAGTTCCATCGAGGGAAGCTCATTCAACCAAAAAACCCCCATTTTTGCAATTTTTGAGGGGAATATTTTCCCTTGACAGGGTAGATGGTCGTTGGTATATATGTAGCGAGTTTTAAAGGAAAGGCCCGCTTTTATTAGGGGTTAGGAGACCGAATGAATTTGCCGGACAAAATTAGAAAGCATTTCGGACGCCAGCTAACCGTGATGCTAATTCCACACAATGATATCCGCCCCATCCGTCTCAATCTGTCGGTAGCCCTCTTGGGCGCGCTCGCCATCTCTTGGACAGGCTTAACCATCTGGTCCGGCTTTATCGCCAGCCGTCATGTGGACTATTGGAAAGAAAAAACCGATGAACACATCCTGCGCGCCAAAGTCTGGTATTTTTCCCAGGAAGTTAAGCGCTCCCGGGAGTATGTCGACCGGGTTCGTGAGACCGAAATTGCCCTTCAAAACCTGCTTAACATGAAGACCCGAAAAGCGATCGTCGAAGCGGATCACGCGATGGGCGGCCCCAGCCAAGTTGACCGCAAGGATATTTCCCATTTGCTGCTCAGCCGGTCCCCGGCCCCCGACGTCGATGAAATGAAAACCCAGATTCAAGACGTTCAAAAGAACGGGTCCGACGTTCTCGCCAATTTCAGTGAAATTTCAAGCTTTATCCATGACCAGCACAACATCTTTCGGGCCACCCCCATGGACTGGCCCGTCCGGGGCCGACTGACCTCTGGTTACGGCTTGCGAAAATCCCCTTTTGAAGAAGATAATGGAGAATTCCACCACGGTTTGGACATCGCAAACTCTCTTGGAACCCCAGTCCATGCCACCGCAGACGGAACGGTTAAAATCGCTTCTTGGCAGGGCGGTTTTGGACGCCTCGTCGTGATCGATCACGGCCATGGGTTTCGTACTTTTTATGGGCATAACTCCGAGCTGATTGTGAAGCCTGGGGATGTCGTCAAGCGCGGGCAACTGATTTCTTATATGGGAACGTCTGGCCACAGCACCGGGTATCACCTCCATTATGAGATTTGGGAAGATGGCCACGTGGTCAACCCCATGAAGTTCGTTAAGTCAAATCAAGACACCACTAGCCCGGAGTGAAAGGAACCCCATTATGTTCAGCAAAAGCCCAACAGCCAAAGCCGACACCCATTTAGAGACCGTGATCGGTGCGGAGTCTTCATTTCAGGGCAACCTCCGTTCGAAAGGCTCAGTGCGTATTGATGGGAAAATCGAAGGCGGTGTTTCCGCCGAGGGCGTGATCCTCGGAGAACGTGGCGAAATCCAAGGCGATATCTCGGCGCGGACCGTGGTTGTCGGCGGCAAAGTGACGGGCAATGTGCATGCCACCGAATCCTTGGAGTTGCTCACCAAATCGCAAGTTTTCGGGGATTTGCATGCCCCTCAGCTGCTAATCGCCGAGGGCGCGATCTTCGAAGGCAGTTGTCTAATGGCCTCGGAAAAAACCAAAGTCATTGAAGTCCACGTTAATGGATAGATTTAATTCGTTCCGCGATTATTAATCCCGCTTGCCTTAAAGCCCCCCTTTTTTTAGAATAGAACTCATTCACCAGCTCTGATCGCCCGGCCGTCGCGCTGCGGGGGTGTTCAGAGCTGGTCTTTGTGTGCCCAAACCTCCGGTGCGATAAGGTAAACGATGAACTTTCTCCGCAAGTACCAAGTCCATATCATGTGCTCCATCCTGGCGATATTCCTCGTGTATATCGCTCTCGGTTTTGGCAGCAGTCTCTTCGCTAAAGGATCGCCCAACGATTCCGTGGTGGATGTCAACGGCGAGAAAGTCCCGCTCCACATTTTTTATAGCCACTTTGACCGGGCCATGTCGCAGGTTAAGCCGGGAACGACTCTCGACGAGAACGCGAAAAAACAGAAGCGCGACGAAGTGATCCGTGATCTTGTGCAGCAAATCGTTTTTGAGCAGCAAGCCAAAAAATACGGGATTACGGTTCCGGATCAGCAAGTCGCCACGAGCTTGGCGCAAATCCCTGCTTTTCAAGACAAGGGAACGTTTTCGCCTCAGCTCTATGGACGCGCCCTGCAGATGCAACTGCACGCCACCCCGCAAGAGTTTGAGGCTGAGCAGCGGCAGGCGATCGCTTTTTACAAGTTGCGTTGGATGATTGAATCTTGCGTCAAGGTCACGGACCAAGAAGCGCAGATGGCCTACGCCATGGCGCATAATGGCAAATTGACGGGCTTTGAAAAAGACCGAGCGGCCTTCGTGGATAAGCAGCGGCAAGAGAAAGTCGTATGGTCGCTGAATCAATGGTTTACGCAACTGTCGCAACACACGCCGATCAAGGCGCATCTCGAAAATATTGAGGGTTTTAAGTAATGCCTACGCTGGTCGTCGTCGGAGTCCAGTGGGGAGACGAAGGCAAAGGAAAAATTGTCCATTTACTCGGTAAGCAGGCCGACGTGGTGGTTCGCTACCAAGGCGGCAATAACGCCGGGCATACCGTTATTTTCGACGGCAAACACTTTGTCCTACATCTGATCCCCTCGGGAATCCTTGAGCCGGGAAAGAAGTGTTTGATCGGCAATGGGGTCGTCGTCGACCCCGAAGCGTTGATTGAAGAAATCGCCTTTCTAGAAAAGCGGCGCATCCGCGTTCGCGGCCGCCTATTCATTTCCGACGCCGCTCACATCATTCTCCCTTATCATCGACAGCTCGATTGTCTGCATGAAGACAGCGCGGGTGTGGGGAAGATCGGAACCACGCGCCGCGGCATTGGCCCAGCCTATTCGGACAAAGTCGGACGTGTCGGCATTCGCGTTGTCGATTATTTAAACCGGGACGTTTTTTTGCCGCTCTTGGAAAGTAACTTAAAAGAGAAAGGGCCCCTGCTCCAGTCCTTTGGGACGCCCGACCAAATTCGCGACGGGATCCTGAAAGACTACGACCGGTTTCGCCGCTTTTTGCAGCCGTTCGTAGTCGACGGTCCCCAACTTCTTGAGAAAGCCGTGGATGCCCGCCAAAAGGTATTGTTCGAAAGCGCCCAGGGCACCATGCTCGATGTGGATTTTGGGACGTATCCCTTTGTCACATCCTCGAATCCTGTTGCCGGCGGGGTCAGCATCGGATCCGGCCTCGCGCCAACCAAAGTCGATGAAGTCCTCGGCGTCCTAAAGGCTTACTGCACACGCGTGGGCGAGGGTCCCTTTCCGACCGAGCTCAAAGATGATTTGGGCGAACAACTGCGTCAGCGCGGCATGGAATTTGGCGCCACGACGGGCCGCCCCCGGCGCTGCGGATGGTTCGATGCCGTGGCGGTGCGACATGCGGTTCGCGTCAACGGCTCGCGCTGGCTGGCGCTCACCAAGTTGGATATTCTTGAAGGTATTCACCCGCTGAAAATCGCGGTCGCCTACCGCGCTAAGGGTAAACGCCTAAACGAATTTCCTAACGACCGCCAGCTGCAGGCCGAAGCCCAGCCGATCTACGAGGAGATGCCGGGGTTTGAAGGCTCAATCCGCGGTCTCCGGCGCTACAAGCAACTACCTTTAAACGCCCGGCGCTATATCCAGCGCTTGGAAAAGCTCGTCGGTGCCAAAGTGGCGATGGTTTCACTGGGCCGGAGCCGCGAGGAAACGATTATTTTGGATTCAAAATTTCCATGGAAACCATGAAGGCACTTCTCGCCCTCGAATCCGGAAAAATATTTGCGGGCCGTTCCTTTGGCGCGGAAGGCGAAACCGTCGGCGAAGTCGTCTTCAACACGTCCATGGTCGGTTATCAAGAGATTCTCACCGATCCTTCATATGAAGGCCAGATTGTCGTCATGACGTCGCCGCATATCGGCAACTACGGGGTGAACGAAGAAGATGCCGAGAGCCGCAAGCCCTTCGGGGCCGGGTTAATTGTCCGGGAGATCAGCGGCCTCTACTCCAATTGGCGAGCCAAAGAAAGTTTACCCGCTTACCTTCAACGGTTCGGCTTGGTCGGTCTGACCGATATTGATACGCGCGCCTTGACTAGACACTTACGCGAGACGGGCTCGATGCGTGGGGTAATTTCTACCCGCGACCTCAACTCGGAACGCCTGGTAGCGCGCGCTAAAGATCTTCCGACCATGGCGGGAGCGGACCTGGCGCGACTCGTCAGCTGTGAGAAGCCCTATCAATGGGTGCGCGAAGGCGGCCGGTGGGTTCGTAAGGTCTTCGATCAGGTACCGACATTAACGGCCTCCGAAAAGTTCCGCGTCGTCGTCATGGATTTCGGTGTTAAATTTAATACGCTGCGCAACCTGCATGCCAGGCAGTGCCAGGTTTTGGTCGTACCGGCGGCGACGTCCGCCAAAACGATCGTTGATCTCAATCCCGATGGGGTGCTCGTATCGAACGGTCCGGGAGATCCCTCCGCGGTTGGTTATGGCATTGAAAGCCTGCGGGGTCTAATTAAGGAACTAGGAAGCCGCGAGAAGGAGGAGCGCTTCGCGTTAATGGGAATTTGTCTCGGTCATCAACTGTTGGGGATCGCCCTCGGCGGCAAAACATTTAAGCTCAAGTTCGGCCACCGGGGAGGGAACCACCCCGTCAAAGATCTCGGCACCGGTAAAATCGAAATTACCTCACAGAACCACGGTTTTGCGGTCGACGCCACCTCTCTGCCGGCCGCGGACGTTGAAGTGAGTCATCTGAATCTCAACGATAATACCTGCGAAGGGTTGCGCCACCGCTCCTTACCGATATTCGCCGTCCAGTACCATCCCGAAGCATCTCCGGGACCGCATGATGCCAGTTATCTCTTCGATCGATTTCTCTCGCAGATGAGCGCGCATGCCTAAACGCACAGACATTAAAACTATCTTGATCATCGGATCCGGCCCTATCGTCATCGGGCAAGCTTGCGAATTTGATTATTCGGGGACCCAGGCGGTGAAAGCGTTGACGAGCGAAGGATACCGGGTCGTCCTCGTCAATTCCAATCCCGCGACGATCATGACGGACCCCGAGCTGGCGCACGCCACTTATATTGAGCCCCTCACTCCGGAAATTCTTGAAGAAGTGATTGCCAAGGAACGGCCGGAGGCGATATTGCCAACCTTGGGCGGACAGACGGCTCTGAATCTTGCCGTTGCGCTTGCCGAACGCGGCATTCTCGAAAAGTACAAGGTCGAGTTAATCGGCGCGCGCCTTCCTGCCATTCATAAAGCCGAGGACCGCAAACTGTTCAAGAAAACGATGCAGGAAATTGGTTTACGCGTGCCGAAAAGCGGTTATGCCAAGAGCATTGCTGAAGGCGAAGAGATCGCGCGCAGCATTGGATTCCCGATTATTATTAGGCCCTCCTTTACTCTCGGGGGAATTGGTTCGGCGACGGTTTACGCCAAAGATGAACTGCTCGAAGCGGTCCGTCGTGGCATCGAGGCCAGCCCCGTCGGCGAAGTGCTGATGGAAGAATCCGTGATCGGGTGGAAAGAGTTTGAGCTCGAAGTGATGCGCGACAATGCGGACAATTGCGTGGTAATCTGTTCCATCGAAAATTTTGACCCGATGGGCGTCCACACCGGCGACTCCATCACGGTTGCGCCTATCCAGACCCTGACCGACCGTGAATACCAAGATATGCGCGACGAGGCCTTTGCCTGTATCCGCGCCATTGGCGTCGACACCGGCGGATCGAATATTCAGTTTGCTGTCAACCCCCGCAATGGCGAGCGCGTCGTGATCGAAATGAATCCCCGCGTGTCGCGCAGCTCCGCCTTGGCGTCTAAGGCGACCGGTTTCCCGATTGCCAAGATCGCGGCTTTGCTAGCGGTCGGTTACCATTTGGACGAATTGCCCAACGATATCACGAAAAAGACGCCGGCTTCCTTTGAACCCACGATCGATTACACTGTCGTCAAAATTCCACGTTTTGCTTTTGAGAAGTTCACGGCCGCCGATCAAACGCTCAATACGGCGATGAAGTCTGTCGGTGAAGTGATGGCCTTGGGCCGGACATTTAAGGAAGCCTTGCAAAAGGCCCTGCGAGGTCTTGAAATTGGTTCCCAAGGGCTGGGCGCCGACCGGAAAAGTCCCGGTGAAGGTCTTGGCACGCTCGAGTCCGTTCCGGCCGCCGACCGCGATCGATTGCACGATCTCTTGCGCGACCGGCTGCGCATTCCCAATTGCGAACGCGTGTTCTATGTCCGGGTCGCCCTTTTGGCGGGAATCTCAGCCAAGCAGATTGTCGAATGGTCGATGATCGACCCCTGGTTTATACATCAGATCGAAGAGCTCGTCGAATTTGAAAATCAGTTGAAGATCATTCCCGGTAATTCCTTATCGGCTGAAATGCTCTTGGAAGCCAAGCGCAATGGATTTTCGGACTTCCAAATCGCGACCTTGCGCGGGGTCACCGAAAAAGAAGTGCGCGAATGGCGGGTGACGCACAAGGTGCAACCCACGTACAAGTCCGTCGACACCTGCGCCGCCGAGTTTCAGGCCTATACGCCTTATTACTATTCCACCTACGAAGAAGAAGATGAAGTGACGCCCAGCACGCGCAAGAAAGTGATGATTCTGGGCGGCGGCCCAAACCGCATTGGGCAAGGAATCGAATTCGATTATTGCTGTGTGCACGCCGTCATGGCGCTTAAAGAAGAAGGCTATGAGACGATCATGGTCAACTGCAATCCGGAGACCGTTTCAACCGATTACGACACGTCGGACAAACTCTATTTCGAACCGCTGACGCTCGAAGACGTGCTGAACATCGTGGCGCGCGAAAAGCCGGAGGGGTTGATCGTGCAGTTTGGGGGTCAGACCCCGCTCAACCTTGCTATTCCGTTAGAAAAGGAAGGCGTGCCGATTCTGGGAACCTCGCCGGACTCCATTGATCTGGCGGAGGACCGGGAGCGCTTTGGCGCTTTACTCACGAGGCTCGGAATTCCGCAGGCTCCTAACGGGACCGCGCGTTCCTTTGCGGAGGCTCGCGCCTGCGCCGAGCGGATTGGTTACCCGGTCATGGTGCGCCCCAGTTATGTCCTAGGCGGACGGGCGATGGAAGTTGTTTACGATGAAGCGATGCTCGCGGATTACATTGCCCGCGCCACGCGCGTATCGCCGGAGCACCCCATTTTGATTGATAAATTCCTAGACAATGCGACCGAGCTCGACGTTGACGTGCTGTGCGACGGCGAAGACACTTATATCGGTGGAATTATGGAACATATCGAAGAAGCCGGCATCCATTCCGGCGATTCGGCCTGCATTCTACCGTCGAGAACATTGTCTCCCAAGGATCTCGCGACGCTTCGTCAGTATACGGAGCAACTGGCCAAGGGTCTT
>JBBQYF010000074.1:0-11854 GCA_038208955.1 Elusimicrobiota bacterium | reverse complement strand
GAAACGCCCGGATGTACCAAAGAAGCCTGCAGCTTGCGCGACAATTTCGCGGCCTTTCGCAAGCTCAACGCTATGGTTTTTGGAATTAGCTACGATTCAATCGCCTCGCATAAGGCATTTATCGACCGTCACCAGCTACCGTTCGCTCTTTTGTCCGATAGCGACAAAAAAATCGCGAAACTCTACGGCGCTAACGGATTGCTTTTTGCCAAACGAGTAACTTACGTGATCGATAAAACTGGCCACATTGCCTGGATCAATCCGTCGGTAGACCCCGCCACCCACAGCGCCGAACTCCAGGCCGTGCTCGCAAAATTGTAACCCCATCTCGGGCGACGTGCCGGACCAGGCCGTGGCGCTAGTTCGTTGAATTCTGGCAGAGGTCGTCCAAGCCATGGATATGCCGGCAAGGATCGGCTTGTGCGCGTCGCAGGCAAGACGTTTCGATCGCGCTGCGGACTTGGGCCGTTGTTTTACTCTCGTCGTTGAGCACCGTCCAATAGTAGTTAAAACTCGCCGGGTCGGCTTCGCGCTTACAGATACTGCGAAAAGTTGTTTCAACAAACTGCGCGTTCGCGTTTTCCTTCTCCGGCATCATCGCGGAGACTTCGTCCGCGGCCGATTGTTGCACATCCACAAATAAAAGCCCTGTCAGCATCCATCCCGCAAGCACTAAATGTCTCATCCAAGTTCTCCCTCGTCCGATGGTATTTCGGCGTTGTTTTGTCGACGGTAGTTTGAGGCTCCGCGATGTATATCGTGGGAACCGATCGATTGCAATAGATATTATTCCCGGCGGAGGCGCCAGCGGCAACGTCGTTCAAAAAACGCCTTGCAAAATCGCGCAATCAGGGTCAAACGATGGGCAAGTATGTTGTGTGGAAACAAAATGCGCAATGTCGCGCCCGGGTCACTTGTGGTTTTTGCTCTCACGGTTCTCGCGGGGTTTTCAGTCGCCGCGAGTGACGATTTTCCCGTTGGCAAAACCGCCGTTTGGGAAATTCTCGGTGAACCGATTCACGTTCGTGAACGCGGGATGACTTTGGTCGAGAAAACATCTGGCGTCAGCGCTGAAACTCCGAATCATCGCCGCCACCGCCTGGGTCAACCCATCGTCCCGACTTTCCCCTCTTCCATGTATGGCGAGAGGCTTGAGACTCCCAATCAGAGACGGCAACGCTTAGGTGAAATTGCTGAAGCCTCCCGGGACGATGATCATAGCGGGGTCGCCGAAGAAACCCCGAATCAATCCCGCCGGCGAATTGCCCGGGCCATCCGCTACTAATCCCCTCTCAAAGCCGACCCTCGAAACACTGAACGCCGCTGACATTTCGGAGTTATCATAAAAAGGCGTCGGAAAGGTCAAAGAGATTATTAACGTAGGAGGACCTAGAGCCCAATGAGCCAAAAGTTCTATTCTCATCCCCTTATCTTCTTGCTATAACCTTTCGTTGCTTCGAGGAGAGGTCATGGATCCGCAGACAAAGCCAACCCAGACTAGGGTGTTACCCCTGGCTAACATTCGCCCGTCTCCTTATCAAGCTCGCCGCACGTTCACCGACGAAACGCTGCAAGCGCTCGCCAGTTCAATGAAACATGAGGGATTGATCCAACCAATCACCGTCCGACGCGTGCTGAGGATGCAAGATCCCGAACTCAGGAAGTCTCTCCTGGACGAACGAGACTCGGAATTTTCTGCGGCATCGGCCGAATCCTACGAACTAGTCGCCGGTGAACGCCGGTGGAGGGCGGCTAAACTTTTAGGCTGGGAGACGATTGAATCTCGCGTCATTACCGTTATCAGCGAAGGCGAAGCCGCCGCCAAGGGATTGGTCGAAAATCTCCAGCGCGAAGATCTCAACCCTATTGAAGAGGCCGAAGGGTTTGCGCGACTAAACCGCGTGGATCCCGTTTTTTGGACGCAGGATAAAATGGCGGAAGTGGCCGGAAAAAACCGCACCTATATCAGTCGTTCGCTCACGCTGCTGAACCTCCCTGAAGTTATACAAGCCGATATGCGCCGGGGTTTGCTGACACGCAACCATGGGATTGAACTTTGCCGTCTGCCCAAGGCCGAGATGCAAATTCAAATGGCCCGAGTCATCGGAGGGAAAATGAGTGTTCAGGAAACGCGCCGGCGGATTAATAATTTGCTATCCCCCAGCACCCTTTTGGTTAAAGAGTATCATTCGCCTTTGTCCCCTCCAGATCCGGTTGGACCGCTGTGGCCATCGTTTTTGCTCAACCCCTGGTTAGGGGAGATCGGAGCCACGGACGTGCGGTATTTGGGCAATCATCGTTGGGGTTTCGAAATTAAGTTACCCCTCACACCCGCGGACGCCACCCAACCATTATCCGCCGACGCCCGTGTGGAAATTGCCCGCACACTCGGGGAACGACTTTACCGGCTCGGGCGGTCCCTACGCGTCGTCTCTCGGCGGTCCTTTGAAATCGACCATTCAAGCAAGCCTTAGATGAGCATTTTCTTGCCGCAGGTCGGGCTTATCAGCGGTATTCTTATGCCCTTTTTTAATATTCCCCTTATTTGGCACATCGTTCGGCGTCGGTCCTCTTTAGACATTAGTTTATTTTGGGTGATCGGCGTCGAAGTCTGCGTTCTGGGCATGCTCCCTTCCGCATGGCGGTCGACTGATTTTGTTCTTAAAAGCTTTGGGGTCGTAAATACACTTTTTTTTACCGTCGTCTGCGTTGTCGTTTTGTATTTCCATCCTGCTGTTCGTAAACGCGCCACTCCCGCCAAATAATCGGGTCCGGGTCTGATCGTTTGCATTTGACGTCTGAGGGAGCTAGGATGTACCCTGGATGGAGATTCGTCCCGGAGGTTGTGAAATGAATGAAACTCCCCAAGCGGCATCGCGGACTCATGAACTTCGTTATATCCCTCTCGACAAAATCCATAAGTCTCCTCACCAAATGCGGCGCCGCTTCGACGAGGAGTCCATCCGGGAACTGGCTGATTCGCTTCGTTCCAAAGGATTGCTCCAACCCGTAACCGTCCGGCAAATTGGAACGGCTTTTGAATTAATTGCCGGCGAGCGACGCCTTCGCGCCGCGACACTTCTCGGTTGGGAAACGATTCCGTCGTTAATCCTCTCGGAGAGTAGCGACGAAGATGCCGCGATTTTGGGTTTAATTGAAAACCTCCAGCGTGTCGACCTGAACCCGATTGAAGAGGCTCGAGGATACAAGCAACTGACGGATGCTCCCTACAACATGACGCAAGACGCCGTCGCCGCCAAGGTGGGAAAGCAAAAATCGACTATCTGCCGAGCTCTGGCCCTCCTCGATTTGCCGGCGGAAATTCAAGCGATGTTGCCGCGTGGCAACATTTCCGAAAGCCATACGCGCTTTCTGCGCCAAATTACAACGCGAAGTCAACAAGTGGCATTGGCCAAACGAGCCGAGCAACAAGGTTGGAGCGTGAAGGAAACGGAGCGGCAGGTGCAAAATCTTTTGGGTGTCGCTAAATTACCGGCCGCAGGCAAAAAAAATCAAGCCGCGTTCCGCTTTACACGTCGCGGAGATGGATTAAAAATCCAAGCGACGCTTCGGCTACAAGGTGCAAGCCTCGATCTCGCCCTCGCGCAGCTAAAGAAAGAAATAGAAATTTTTCTGGAAACACACCAGGCCCCGCGTCCTACCCGATAATCGCGCGGGAGGGAAGGGACGACTACCGCGTCGGAAATGAAGCGAACGCCGCATTGACCATCGCGAGTGCCGAACCGGCTTCCTCGGAATTTTGGATTTTGTTCTGCACGTCGCCCGGCACGTTGCTATCGGACAGGACGGACGCAACCGATGTCGATCCTGAGCCAAAGCCTCCTTGATCCGCGCCTTTGTCCACATCCCAAAGTTTTTTTCCGTTCGCGTCGACCAACCAAAAACGCGCCTTTACCGGCGACGTTGAAAAAATACTAACCTTCGCTTTTTCGTAACTATGCACATCTCCATAGATGAATCCATCGACGCCAAGCCATGCGCTCAACTGCGTCGGTGTCGTTCGCGAAAGGATATAGACGAGCGGGACCGCCGGATTTTCCAGGGAACGGCTATGCAACATATCGTCGGTTTGCGCTGGATTTTGCACGATATACCCTAGGTCGTGGCCTAATTTATTAACGGCCATCGCGCGAATAATCACAGCGGCGTCGGGGTTGCCCGAACTGTTGCTAAACGGCAATACGGCTAGCCGAATGGGAAACCCAGGTCCTGCCTTGGGCGCGGGGCCCTCGGTCGTCGGAGTCGGCAGGCTATCGTGGGGAACGGGAACGCATCCCGCCAAGCCGATTGTCAACGCAAGGCAAACCCATGGTTTCATCGTTCTATTCTACACCCGTGGGCGAAGAATGATCCTTTGCATTTGCCTGCTGAAAGGGTTTAATAGTCCTATGCTCAAAACTTGCGTGGCCGTTCCCGGGGCAAGCCTGGGGCGTTACCCCCGGTGGAAAACACAAACGTTGGTCCTCGTCAGTCTATTTTTAACGGCTTGCGTGCGGACGGAAATTACGCACGAAAGTTCCAGTTACGTCGCCGCACCCTTCCACAAGATGTTGATCTGCTCCTTGGCTGTTAATCCGCGGGAAGGCGCGAGGTTCGAAAGCGTGCTCTTTGATCAACTCAAAGGTCATTTGAAAGTCGACACCTGTAATCATTGGGCTTCCATGCATCCGGATCTTTCAACGACGACGGTCCACGCCACGCTCGGGCAGGAAGGCTTTGACGCGGTATTGATCATCGAACGCAAAACCGCGAACGGCACTTACAGGAATCTCACGACCCTTGAATCCTTTTGGAATGTTTACAGTACGTTGGTCCATCAACCCTTAAACCAAACGACGCCATCCGTCGACGTGCCCGGCAATTATGTCCTGCACGGACGAAGCCTTGTGATCTCGGTCGCGAAAAATACGGTCACCTGGTCGTTTGAAGGCTTAGCCGAAGGCGTCTTTACAAAGTCGCTCAAGGACTTTATGAAAACGGTGGCGAGCCGCGTTGAATATGAACTCGAAGATGGGAAACTAATCCCCTCGCGCTAAAAATTTAAACGATCCTGCGAAGATCTATCTCACCTCGACGCCTTGACATCGCTGCGATTTCAGTTATCATACGTATGTATGGAGCCCCTGGCCTCTGATTTACGCTGGTTGTTTCTCGACTTGAACGCCTACTTCGCCTCCGTCGAGCAGCAACGTCATCCGGAGTTGCGCGGCAAGCCGGTAGCCGTGGTGCCCTCGCTTGTGGAAAGCACTTGTTGCATCGCCGTCAGTTATGAAGCCAAAGCGTTTGGAATAAAGACCGGCACGCTCGTCGCCGAAGCGCGCCTGCGCTGTCCCTCAATTCATTTCATCGAAGGCGACCATGCGATTTACACCCAATTTCATCACCGCATCGTGGAGGCGGTCGATTCCTGTATTCCTGTGGAAAGTATTCTTTCCATCGACGAAATGATCTGCCGCCTCACCGGTTCGCAGACTGAGGAAACGGTCGCACTCGGGGTGGCCCGGCGCGTAAAGCAAACCATTTATGATCGAGTGGGAAGCCAGCTGCGTTGCTCGGTGGGGTTAGCCCCCAATCGCTACTTGGCGAAAGTTGCCGGTGAAATGCAAAAACCCGATGGCCTGACCGTGCTTCATCAAGGCGATCTTCCGTACCGGCTTTACGGCCTTGCCCTGGAAGATTTGCCGGGTATCGGTCCACGCATGGGGCGCCATCTCCGCGAACGGGGAATTTCTCAGGTCGAGCAATTGTGCGCGCTCGGACCCGGTGCCATGCGAACCCTGTGGGGCGGAATTTGGGGCGAGAGAATGTACGGGTGGTTGCGGGGTGAAGAAATCGCTCTGCCGGAGACACAAACACATACGCTCGGCCACTCCCATGTTTTGGAACCCGAGTTGCGTTGCCTCGACGGTGCGGGGGGGGTGCTTCAGCGGCTGACGGCAAAGGCGGGTATGCGCTTGCGCCGCAAAGGCTACTGGGCCGGCGGCATCAGCGTTCATGTGCGCTGGATCGGTGGCGGGGATTGGGACGCGCATGCCCGATTGCCGGAAACGCAGGACACGCCCACGCTCCTTAAAACGCTGGCCGAACTTTGGAAAAAAGTCCCCAACGAAAAACCCCTGCGCGTCGGGATGACCCTTCAGCCGCTCATTCCCGCTGCGCGCCACACACCATCGCTCTTCGACAACCCCAAACGCGAAAAGTTGTCGCACATCATGGACCAAATTAACGAGCGGCATGGCCAGGAAACGACCTGGTACGCGAGTCTTGCGAATAAAAAACATCAAACCCCGACCAGGATTGCGTTTAATCGAATCCCCGAAATGGCGGATTTTTGAAAGGACCGATCATCAATTCATCTTTTGGATGGTGGAGTTGTATGGAGAGGGTGGCCGGCGGGCGCGCGAAACCCGCATCCGGTCACGGTTCCCTCGGCGTAGGAGCGACGTCCGAGCGGGAATGAACGTGTCGCCGAAAAACGGGGGCCCAGCGCAGGACAAATTGCATGTGGGCGTAGCGGCGGTCCCATCCGCGCCGGGCCCCTTGCCGTTGGGCATAATGGGTCATCAGCGCGAGTTCCGCTTGAATGGGTGTTCGAAATTGTTTGATGAAAACACCGATTCCTACCATACGATCTCCCTCCGTGCTTCACCCCTCTTTTAGCGCCTGAGAGCGCTTTTTTCAATGATAATTAGCGACAAATCCCCCCTGAAACGCCCTGAATGCGATAGAATAACGCAACATGTTTAAGCGACGAAAGAAAACGATTGAGCCCGCGAAGAATCACGAGGATTCGCCGGCTGTCAAAATGCCAAAAGCCGGTCAAGAACATAGTTCTTTGCTCGTGGAAGGTCGTATTCAGCTGAAAGGACGCGTCGGTTTTGTCCTATCTGAAAACCCTAAGTTAACCGATATTCTCATTGAAGGGCCGACCTTGCGTCTCGCGATGGCCGACGACCGCGTCCGCGCCCGCGTGACCTCGACACCCGACGCGGCAAGGCGCAGCGGTGTAATTGTCGAAGTTCTAGAGCGCGCCCATGCGAAACTAGTAGGGTCGTTTGCCCGTCTCCAGGGGCAGCCCGTGCTGATCGCGGAAAATGACGCTCCGCCGGTCCGCCTATTGGATTTGCAGGGAAAAAATCCGGGTGACGGCGAACTCGTCGTCGCCCAAATCACCGAGTGGCCGACCATGGAGAGGTCGGCCGGCGGCGTGGTCGTCGAAGTGCTAGGACCGCGTTCCGCGCCCGGTGTGGAACTGAAAGGGTTGATCCACAAATACGCGCTGTCCGACACGTTTGAACCGGAGGTTGAAGCCGCCGCCGCCGTATTTGGCGAGGAAGTAAAGCCGGACGCTTTACAGGGACGCGAAACCTTTTTCGATCGACGCGTGTTTACCATCGACGGTGCGGATGCCAAGGATTTCGACGACGCCGTGTCGCTCGAACTCTTACCGCAAGGTGGCTGGCGCCTCGGGGTGCATATTGCCGACGTCGCCCAGTACGTTCGTGAAGGAACAGCGCTGGACAGCGAAGCCTACCGCCGCGCCACGAGCGTCTATCTTTCCGGTACCGTCCTGCCCATGCTGCCCTTTTCGCTCTCCGACGGGCTTTGCAGTTTGCGCCCCGACCGCGTGCGTCTCACTTTATCCTGCCTCATGGACATTACACCCGACGGCGACATCGTCGCGCACCGCATTTTGGAAAGTGCGATCCGTAGTGCGCGGCGCTTTACCTACGAACAAGTGGAAGCCGTGCTGCGGGGCGAGACACTTCCCGGTCTCTCGGAGGAGATCCACGCGGACGTTCGCGAAATGGACAAGCTGGCCCGGCTCATGCGGCGTCGCCGCGTGGCGCGCGGCTCGCTCGACTTCGATTTTCCGGAGGCGAAAGTAATTCTCGATCCCAATGGCGCTCCGACGGATATTTGCCGCCGGGATCGTCTGGAAAGCCACCGCCTGATTGAAGATTTCATGTTGCTCGCCAACGAAACCGTAGCTCGCGATATGCAAAATGGTCCGTTCCTCTACCGGATTCACGATATTCCGGACGCCGCCAAAATGGAAAAATTGCGCAAGTCGCTCGAAGCCGCGGGGTTGACGATCCCGCGCGACTTTAACGAAGGCAAACCAATTGTCCTGCAAAAAGTGCTCAAGCAAGCCGAAGGCAAACCGATCCAGCCGATGGTGCATACCATGACGCTGCGAAGTTTAAAGCAGGCGGTTTACTCGCCGCAAAATGCCGGGCATTTCGGTCTCGCGTCCGCGTGCTACACGCACTTCACGTCGCCGATTCGCCGCTATCCCGATTTGATCGTCCATCGCTTGATCAAAGAACGTCTGCATCGCCAGGCCACGCCCGAACGCTTGGCCGCCTGGAAAGAACGGTTGCCCGTGCTCGGTGCCCAATGCTCGCGGCGCGAGCGCGTTGCCGTCGATGCCGAGCGCGAGTACATGGATGTGCTTAAAGTTCGGTTAATGGAGAAGTTTATCGGCGACACGTTTACGGGAGTCGTTTCCGGTGTGACCAATTTTGGGATTTTTGTTCAGCTGGTGGAATACTTTGTCGAAGGGCTCGTGCATGTCAGCCACCTGCGCGGCGATTTCTATGAGTACGACGAAGTTCGAATGCTGCTGCGCGGCCGACGCAATGGCCAAACCTTCCATATGGGCCAGCCCGTGCAAATTAAATTGGCCGGTGCTAACCCTATTAAACGTCAGTTGGATTTTGAATTGATCGAAGAAGGAAAGGCGGAGCGAACATCGGGCGACACGCAAACCCCGCGTTCCTCTTCCAGCTCGCAACCCCCTGCGCCCGGCCCGAAAAAACATTCGGCGGCGGGCCATTCCAGTCGTGCTCCGGGTGCCAAAGCGCATCGCGGCGGACGACGGCGCCGTCGTTCTCACTAACGCTCGACTAATGGACGTCGTCTATACCAGCCAGTTTTCGGGCTCGCGCCATCGTCGCGGGATCTCGCAATGCTTGTTGAACTTGTTCCCTTTGTTCCGGTGACAGATTACTAAGCACTTGCTCCAGTTGTTCTTGGGTCATCGGCATTTTCGAGATGGGATCCTTGCGCACCTGATCGATCATCTGTCGTTGCTCCGTGGGCAAGGTTTGCAGAAGGGTTGAATCTTCAGCCACCACGGGCCGCTCGGTGCCTTTTGCCAGAAGGTGTTCCGCGACGACCGGCGGCGGGATTGTCGGCGCTAAATTTTGTGTAGTCAATTGGGTATACAGCGTCTTGCCGGATAACATCAATGCCCGAGGGGCGAGGACAACCGCCGGAGTTGGACGCACCGGCAAGGCCGTAACAACCTGTTGAACCTGCCGCTCTAGTCGCCATAGCAGAATACCTCCAAAAATAATCCCCCCGGCCGTTAGCAACGCTATTCCTAAAGTGAGACGGCTCATGCCGCGAGGTGTCATACGTTAGTTTGACAAGGAACGGTCGATTTTTCAATCACACAATACGACATGGCGCTGCTAACGTCCGAGGCCATGCGGCGGCATTGCCTGGGACTATAGAAGCCCATCGAGATCAGAACAGGGATCAGGGTTTTTTGGTGGGCGTAACGGGTGGAACGGGCGTCGGCGCAGCGGCAGGCGCCGGCTGATTTTGTTCGTTGGAATAGTCAGGGAGCGCGGGAACACCGGCGTCCGAGGGAGTCGCTGCCGTCGGAACGGCTTTGGGCGGAGGCGCGGGATGTTCAGAGATCGGCGCGCCACCGGGAGCCGCCATGCCGTCATTCGTCGGGGGCGGAACTTGTGCGGCGGTTTTATTGACGGTCGAACGCACCGTGACGGGCGCCGGCGCGGGACGACGTTGATACGCCTCAAAGGTCGGTGGCGCGAACGCAGCCACGGGATTGGCGGCGCTGCCGCGTTTCACCGGTTGAATGTCATCTTGGCCCGTATTCACGTATGAGGGTTTTCGTCCCATCGACCAACCGGTCGTAGACAAGAGGGCCAAGAGAGCAACGAGGAGTCGATGTCGCCAACGCATGGAATTATTCTATCACGAATCATCCAGCATGTCTTGTCGCTGAAACGTCATCTTCGGATGCTAGAATCGCCGCATGGGGAGGGGATCCACCATCGTCGGCGCATGGGCCGTTGTTGCCATGCTGTCGCCATTTTCATGCGGGGCCGATATGATCGGCGAGCCGCGCCGCTACCGTCCGCTCCAAGCCGACCAGCTGCAGGCACAGGTCGAGAGCTTGCATTCCCAACCGATGACGCTTGACTCTCTCGAACAGACGTCGCTCGTCGATCATTGGGTTAGGCCCGCTTCCGATATTCCGCTGGCCGTGGCACCAGTCGACCATCCCCTTCCCGCGTTGCCGGCCGCCGTGGCCCCAAAAACGCTTGGGACTCCGTCAACCCATTTTGTCCGCGCCGATCTTAACCACCCGATTAATATCCTGCTCAGCGACGATCCGCAATTTCGTTTCACGCCACGTCAGCTGCGTGATATTCACCGCGTTCTCGACGCCGTACCGGCCGACTTTTTAGACGAAATCTCGGCCGTCGAGGCGCGCCGCCATCCCGATCTGCCGCCCTGGAGTGAAGGTGAACAGCCGCAAGCGATGAAACTGGCCGAAACCCTTGCTGGGCGCGTCATTATCTATGTGCCGCCAATGGTTAAAGACGTTCTGCCCTACGCCATATTGCAGCATTATCAACATCCCTCCTAGCAGACGGGCCCATGCGCGATGACGTATCCTTAAGCTTGTGAACCCGGGACTTGCATCACCGCCGGATGAAACCTATCAGCTGAACCGACGACGCGGCCGGCGGACGATTTCTCTGCGCCTATCCCCCGACGGTCAACTGCAGGTTCTGGCACCGCATTGGGCGCCGCGTTACGCGATTGATTCCTTTATTCAGCGCGAAGCCGCCTGGATTATCCGTCAGAAAACACGCTGGGCGATGCTTCGGGAAACACATCCCCCCAAACGCTTCGCAACCGGCGAACGGTACTGGGTGGATGGCCGAGAAGTTCCCCTCCTCCTTTTACATACGGCCGAAATCGGAGCGTTGCCCGTCTGCGAATTGCATGAAGGGTCGCTGCGGTTAACCGTCGCGCCTGACGCATCCCCCGACGTTCTCCGAGAGACGCTGCGCCAATGGTACCGCGCCCGAACGCTCTTGAGGGTCCGCGCCGCCGTCGAGGGGTTCGCTCCGCGATTACCGGTAACCGAGCGTCGTCTTTCGATCGGTAATCAAAAAACTCGTTGGGGCAGCTGCTCATCGCGCGGCAACCTTCGGTTCAACTGGCGACTCACGCTCATGCCGCCGGAAATGCTCGAGTATGTGGTGGTTCATGAACTCGCGCACTTGAAAGTAATGAATCATTCGCCGCTATTTTGGGCGGTCGTTCACTCCCTGTTGCCCGATTACAAGACCCAACGTACCGGTCTTCGGCGCTTTGCCCGCGGCTTCGGGATGGATGGATTTGCCTAGGGGTCTTTCTACAAGAACAATCGGTAAGCCGGATTTTCCGTCTCATCGACGGATGGATAGCCTAGATTTTCGAGAAAACGTTCAAGCCCCGGGCGCTCGGCCGAAGGGACTTGAATGCCGACGAGGACGCGGCCGTAATCGGCGCCATGATTACGGTAGTGAAACAAGCTGATGTTCCAACCCTGGGTCATGCGGTCAAGGAAATTCATCAACGCTCCGGGGCGCTCGGGAAATTCAAAACGGTAGAGCAATTCGTTCGTCGCCTGTGGGGCCCGCCCGCCGACCAGATGCCGGATATGCAGTTTGGCCATTTCATTTCCCGTTAAATCCAATCCCCGAAGCCCACCGGCCTCAAGAACGGCCAGCAATTTTTT
>JBBQYF010000073.1:0-11922 GCA_038208955.1 Elusimicrobiota bacterium | reverse complement strand
CATCGCTCGCATTGTATTTGGCGGACAAGCTTTGTAGTGCGAGCGTTCCGTTTACGGCCGGGGCGTCGACGGAACCGGAGGCCTGCAGCGTCAACGCCACCTTTCCGGAGGGGTGGTACGGTTCCGCCGCCGGCGACCATGCGGCGAGATCCTGGACGGCAAAGGAGTTGGTTTTGATCGCCAGCGAAAGCGCGGAATTTTTTCCCGTTGTCTTGTACGAGCCATTGCCGTTAAACTGCATCGGTCCCGCGGTCCCGCTTAAGCTTGGAAAATTACACGTCTCATCGCCGGATTTTGCCCGCAACACTTCGCCTATCGCCGACACTTCTAGCATGGCCCCCGCGGGCTTATTGAACTGCCCGGGCATAACGATCGCGAGATCTTGGCCATTCCATTTAATGCCTACTTGGCTCGAGGCGGCCGTGCCGGCAAAATCCATGGCGGCATGCGTGTGCCCCTTGACAGACATTGTGTGGGGCAGCGATCCCGGCAAAAGAGCCAGCACGTCATCGGCGGAGAAGTTATTGGTTTCGGCGTGCAATGTCGCGCTTGGGTCGGCCGATGTTAATCCGAGTATTTTTCCATGGGCCGCCACCTCCATGCTTGCGATCTTGGCTTTAAGCATGGGAAAATCAAAAGTTTGAAGATCGCCCAATGTTCCTTGCAATGCCACGCTGAGTAAGACTTTTTCTGGCTTGATGAATGATTTGGCGTAAGCCACACTCATGCGGGTGAGATCGAACTGTGCGTCCACATTCATTATTTTGTCGTTCCCTTTAATTTTCACGTGCCCACCGAGCGGACCGCTTAGGGACAGCTGGGGCGGGATGACGCCCAAAGGAGCCAGGGTGGAAGGATTGAACTGTTTAATGTCCAATACCAAGTCCGCCGCCGGATGCCCGGATTTCAGTTGGGAGGCTTGGCCCGAAAGCGAAATGGCCGAACCGGCACTCGTCAGCTGGCAGGTTTTGATCTTAAAGGAATCCGATCCCAAGTCGGCTTCGCCGACGAGATGCAAGATTGCTTCTACCCCTTGGGTTTTGGCCGTTAATGAGGTCTGAATGGAAAAAGGACCCTTCAAGCTGAAATTACGGATTTTGAGATCCAGAGAATCGACGTCCGCATTTTGGTGCGCCGGCGATTGATCGGCAAAATGCACGATACCCTTCTGAATGTCCGCTTGCGAAACAACGAGCATGAAAGGCGGCGCATCGGATTTGCCCCCCGGCGGCGCCCCCGGGATGTCGGCCGCTTCGGCCGATGGGATGTCCAGCAAACTAGTTTTGACGGGGACGGCGGTCGGTGCGACGGTTGCCGATGAAGATTGGGGTGCAAGAAGATCTGAAAAATTAAACGTCTTCCGATCGGCATAACGCACGATGCGGATCTCTGGATGCTTCAAAACGATCTGCTTGATTTCCACTTTGCGAAAGAGCAGCGGCATAAAGGCGACGCGCAGCGAAAAGCTATCGGTCGCCAAAAAAGTGCCGTGCGCGAAGTCCGGCGAATCCGATATTTTTAGCTGACTCAGCGTTAGGCCCGAAAAGATCCCCACCGAAACGGACTCAATTTGAATTTCGCGCTTGAGATGGCCGGTAAGCTGCTTGAGCACAAGAGCCTTGGCTTTTTCGGGAGGCAAGACGACGTGCAGAATAGCCGTCGCACCCAAACTGACCACCACGATTCCGACGATGACAATAACGATAATTTTAAATAGTTTATTCATAGTGATTAAAGTGGCGGAGGGAGTGAGATTCGAACTCACGGCACCCTTGCGAGTGCATCGCTTTTCGAGAGCGACGGTTTAAACCACTCACCCATCCCTCCAATTTTTTGTGGTGGATGACTATGCTCCCAGATACGGAGGGTCGCAATGCCATCACTCCAATTCCTTGACGGGGATGACTTTGCTCCCAGATACGCATGGTCGCAATGCCATCCCTCCATCGATACGATCGCCTAAATGGTGAGCGTCTTATCAATGGCTATCACTCACTAAACTGAAAGTGATAGCCGGTTTTTACGCAGAGAGCTTTGCTCCAAAATACTGTCTATGGGTCGTCATGTCATCCCTGCAAATTTGCGTACGAATCAGAGGCGTTGTTCGCTATTGTACTTAAAGAACGTTGAGGCGCTTGTCGCGTTGGTCCTAAAATTTCATTTTCGTCCTAAATTCTCTTTGCGCTTCACGCTGCAAGTCGCGTTTTTTAATATCGTCGCGTCGATCCGGACCACGCTTACCTTTGGCGACCGCCAATTTAAGCTTGGCCAGTCCGCGGTCGTTGAAAAACAGTTCAAGTGGAACGAGCGTCAAACCTTTTTCCTGGACCCGTCCTTCCAGTTTGCGAATTTGTTGCCGGTGCAGCAAAAGTTTGCGCGTTCTTGTGGGACTCAAATCTTCGTGATGCGTATAGGCGTAGGGCGTCACGTGCATTTGGTAGAGAAACATTTCTCCCTTTTCAATGCGCGCGAAACTATCCTGAAGGTTTGCTTTACCTTGGCGGATGGATTTTACTTCCGGGCCGCGCAACACGATGCCCGCTTCGAAAGTGTCGAGGATAATGTAGGCATGGCGGGCGCTGCGATTGGAAATGATCGCGGGCGGCTTTTTCTCACCATCTTTTTTCACAGGGGACTAGGCGACTGTATCATCATAATGGACTGGGCGGGACTCGAACCCGCAATCCGTTAGGAACTGGCTTCTGAGACCAGCGCGTATGCCAATTCCGCCACCAGTCCAATATGACGACAACACGTACGAAGATGAAAAACGAAGGACAAATAACGAAAAACTCAGAATGAACCACGCAGTGTTTGGTTCTTCGTTCTTCGTTTTTTCGTTTCCGTAGCTTTCCAGAACAACCCATTTTATATAATTCCCCACTCTATGCGAAAGAAACCCACCCGACGGTCGGCCTTTGATCTGTTACTCGACGTGATGAAAACGCTGCGGTCCCCCAAAGGGTGCCCCTGGGACCGTCAGCAAACCCACGCTTCGTTATTACGCTACCTCTATGAGGAAGCAGACGAAGTCAAAAAAGCCATCCGGCGTCGTGACGATGAAAATTTGGAAGAAGAGCTGGGAGACATCCTGCTGCAGGTGATCTTTCACGCGCAAATTGCCCAGGAACAAAAACGTTTTTCGATCGGGGACGTCATTCGCACGTTGACGCGCAAACTGACGCTTCGTCATCCGCATGTGTTTGGGTACACGGCCGAACACCGGCGGCTGTTGAAAGGGAAACGACTGAAGACGTCTAAGGATATTTTAGCGAGTTGGGATTTACTGAAGACAATTTCGGGGCGGCAAAAGCGCGGGACTCGACGGTCATCAAACCCCTAATCATTTTGTGAAGTACATCCATTCGTGTTTTCAGTTTTTCGAGATCCGCGCGGTTGATTTTAATCTGCCGATACGCCATGTCGATGCAGGACACACACTCGTTAAGCGACCCCAAGGACACTGCAAAAAATTGTCGGCGATCTTTTGCATGCTGACGCCCACATCCCTCGGCGAGATTGATTGGTATGGAGATCGCCCCTCGCTGTAGTTGATCTGATAAATTCGCAGAGCCTCGCGGCCAAGAACGAAGGATTTGTTGTAGATCGCAGGATACGGATTGTGCCAGCTGATAAGCGCGTAGTTTTTCGAACATGAGTTTCATCGATCTTAGAGTTAGCTCGAAGAAATTTATTCATTTTGCGACAGGGAATTGGGGAGAGTGGACGACGGAGTCAAAGGGCGCGACTAAGCGGCGTTGCTACAGGGCAAGCCAAGGGGCGTGACCAAGCGGCGTGACCAAAAAGCGTGACCAGACGGCGAGTCAGGAGGCGTGACCTAAAGGCGTAAGGAAGTGGCGCACTTTGGTCTCGCCGCTTGGTCACGCCCCTGGGTCACGCCTTTTGGTCACGCCCCTTGGTCACGCCGCTCGGTCACGCCGTAGCCGTTGACCCTCTATAAAAAAATTGCGCGGAAGAGGGAGGGGGTTTCTTCCGCGCAAAGTGTTATGTATGAAGACTACAAAAATGAAGCTGTCTTATCTATTGGTAACAGGGAGGAGGTTGCAACAAGGTCCTTACGACGACTTCCCTCTCCCCACAACGCGTGCAAATTAAATCGTACCCTTCCACCAACACATCAATCACGGCCAGTTGGCCTCTGCAGCGCTTACAGACCCCGTGGACTTGCATAGACCCCTCCCTAGTACGGCATTGGGAACACCAGTCTACTTCGTTGCAAGACCGACCCTACTTAAAGAGTCTATAGGACCCATGTTACGCGGATGTTACCACTCGGTAAACTTTGTGTTACGTAACAATGGTTCAGAAAGGGCCGACGGTGAAGGGACGAGCCTTCGCTTTGCGCGGTTGGCTTATTACTCTCCCGGGACTACTAGTCTTAAGAGAGTACCGTGGAAGAGTTCCCGGGAAGCCGGTGTCGTGCCCACGGTAGAAACAAAACGCCCGGCCTCACAAGACATGTTATGAGACCGGGCGCCCCCACCTCGGGTATGAATAAGACCGTGCGCTTGCGCGCTCAGTGCTGAATAGGCGGGGAAGAGTGACTGAGAATGCTTTTGATTCTAGCAAGAAAGTAAATCAGGTCAAAGGGTTTTGCAAAAAATTCATCCGCGCCCAATTCGAAACCTTGCACACGGTCCTGGGGCTCGGTAAAGCGCCCCGACATCATCACGACCGGCACATGACGAAACGACGTCAGCTTCTTCAGAGTCTGACAAAATTGGTACCCCGACATATCCGGCAATTGAATATCGGTGACGACGAGCTCCGGCTTGATGACATCCATCATCGCCAGACCTTCCTGGGCAGACCCGGCGACTTGACAGTCGAAATCGTCAAGGTTCAGCACATCCTTCAAGGACTCGCGAACCCCGGCGTCGTCGTCGACCACTAAAACTTTCATCGGAAGCATAACTCTAGTTTAACCGTCCTGTAACAATACTGCAATGAACCGTAAGAACCAATTAAACTGCGCAAAAGGCCCATTTCTACTTCTGGGTCTTAAGCGAATTCGCCGAGAATTTTGGATTCGTGTGGCACACTCAATGTCCTTTGCTTATTCATCCGCAAGGTGTGAAAAAACTCTCTCGGCCTCAACGTCCAGAAAACCCAATGATCCTCCAGCCAACAGCGAAAGCTCACCGGCCAGGACCGTTGAATATTTAACCACCGTTGGGAAACACCGCTAAGATCGTCCATAATTTTTTGACTGTAACGAATGGGAACGACAAAGCTATCGCGCGTTGTTGCAGAAAAACGTCCCCTCGGTTTCTCGGCCAGGAGGTAAACCCATTGGGAGCCATCGGCGCTTTCTTCATCCGATTGAAGCAGGGTAAAACCTACCTTTCGGAACATTGTTATCAATTCGGCACGCGAAAAAAGATGGAATTCACGCCCCTTGGTATCTACCACTTGACCGAACCTTTCTTGACCGAAACAAAAGCACGCCCACCCATTTCAAGTGAATCGAAGAAGTTAGAAACGACTGCTGTACGTTCATCTGGTCTTACGTGATGTAAACTTCCAACGGACCAAATTCCCGCCAAGGCACTGTGAGCGAAAGGCCAATCGCGCATGTCCCCGCGAACCCATGCGTCAGCCCGGACCGTAGGTTGGCGTGTTTGGGCTTCATGAATCATCGGTTCGGACAGATCCATACCGACAACATCACGTCCTTGGTCATGGAACCATTTCACCGCGGCGCCAGCCCCCGACCCGACATCAAGAATGCGGCCTGCGGGTAGCCCTTCCATAAAGGCAGGTAAATGGTGATTGATTAAATTTTGATGGGGAGCGCCGGCCGTTCGGTCCGCATAGGCCGGCGCCGAGTTGTCATAAAAATGCCGGGTCCTCGATAGGCCTTTTAATCGTTCGTAGAGGGTATCGATTACTTCAGTCCACTCACGTCCCGACGATTGTCGCTTCCATAAATTGGGGAGCGGTGTGAGCGTCGGTGGCGAACCTGAACGTAGTCGGTAAAGTATATCTGCGACTTGGTTTGGTTGTTCAGCCATAAGCCTTCGCAGTCGCTGTGGAATTGGACCGTCCTCGGCAATTGGAACGCCGCTTCGTGTGGGATCGCCCGGGAATAGCGTCGAATAAATATTCTCCAGAATCTGGGCAGAATCCATCTGTATGCCGCGCGCGTTCGCGATCGCTTCCGGATTATCCAATTCCTCGACCAACATGTCAGTCACGTCACGCGTCGTCTTTTCATCGAGCATTACTTGCTGCAACCCCGCACGCATAAGCGACGGCGTCAATGCGTTATAGGCGTCAAGGCTGGTGGCTACAAATTCACCGGATGTTTCCATAAACCCAAAGGGACCGAAAATGTCTTGAGGACCGATTTCCGTCACTAGATGAAATTCCTGTCCGTTAACTATTTCGATTCCTGGTTTATGTGGCATGACGATCGCATGGAAAACGCTATGACCGTTGGCGTCGACCTCTTTGGCGAACAGTATATTATGCGGAATGTTTCGAGCTTGTAGGATATCGATGAACCGGCTAAGAACGGTAGCCAATTCATCCTGATTCTTACTAGAGAAGTATGTCGCCCGACCAGGCCACTCGGGTCGCTGCTGCCGAATCGCTACTAAACCAAGAACCGCGGCAGGCTCTGCTTCCGCGTAACGTTCGACGGGCATGGGGTGTGTCGCTTCGAATGCCTGAATATGCAAATGGTTGATCGACGCCGCCGCGCCCCAACCGTTAAAGAATAGCCGTAAAGCGGTCGATTGGCTCTTGGCCAGGACATCGAAGGCTGCTTGCGCGTCCAAAACGGTAAAGAATTGCGGCCGAACCGACTGTGCGATGATTTGAAAATGATTGGGTGCGAGCGGAAATTTGTTGGCAATATAATACCGCAGCGATCCGCCCAGGCTTTCCAAACCAATAATGGGCACCGAACCGGGAAAAAATGTCGGAGTGGGATTAAAAATCGGTTTCGAATTTTGCGTCGATGCCTGTCGACGGACACTACGCATCCGGTTCCACTGCGCATAAAAGTCACCGACAGTTTTGCGTTCAATGTCACCCGCATCGGCCGATGTTTGCCAGTCAAAAGCCTGCGTCATCGCCATGAACTGCTCAGGGCGTGGGATACCCCGAGTCTCCAGCTGACGCGCCAGTTGCCGAGACCATTCCCATTGTTTTTGAATCGTTAGCTCAAGCGCCGTCTGACTAAACGAATGGAATAAAGGATAAACCGGCCCTTGCGCTAGACGCATGAATAAGCCAAGCAACGCATTGTGCAGAGAGGGCGAATGAGCATGCCAAAGCATTCGATCTAAGATCGACCCAAAGAAAGAGTCCGAAAAACGTTGGCGACCTGGCTGTTCAGTAAGACTTCGTTCTTCCGTCACCGTTCCCTGAATCGTCCTGGGAAGCATCCGCCGTAGCAAACGCGTGGCCGTGAGATGCGTACGCTCGAGTGAAAAATGGCCGAATCGCAGAAAAGGCACAAGGGCTTGAGTCGGGTAAAGGAAAACGCTGGGTGCCAGAACGGCCGAAATCGGCAGAGCAGGGACGGCCAAATTCAGGGCGACCGCAGCGGCTACTGCCGCAGACAAAGACCGCCTTCCAAGTTTGAATTTTCGCATATGGAATCTTCTTGATTTTAAAGCAAATTGTCGAGAAGGACCACACAGCGCGCGTGGGAACGAAAGAAGGACTAAAGGCCCCGTCTTCCGAGTGGCCAGTGCCTCACAAGAAATCTGAGAGTGGAGCCTCAATGCAGACTGATTTTTTCATCTGCTGATCACTGTTGTTAACGTCGCAGAAATAGGGGTTACTTAGGCTGCCTGCGCCAGTTCAGAAATCTGATCGGGCGTAAGGGTCGTGGCATGTGGTTTTGCCCCGACGGTTTCAAAGTCACGATCTGATGCGAAGCCCAACAACCGCTGGATCTGGGCCCAAATCACCGCCCGTTTGGCATAGTATTCGCCATGTTGAGGATGGCTTGCCAGCATGCGTTTCGTGTTATAGAGTTTTAAATACCCATCAAAATTATTCAAACCCAGATGGGCAAGTTCATCTTGAAGAATCAACCATTGATCTTTCGGCGTGAGATGAGACAGAGCCTTTTTGTCGGCCACGATCCGCCCTTCGCTGAGCACGAAGGCCATGTTTTGGCGATACCGCCCGATTTTTTCCGGACCGACGATAATTCCCAAGGATTGATATTCATTCAAAAAGTCGTCTAGATCTCGCACGGCCGGATCCGCCCAGGCTTTTAGAAGCGGATAGCGGCCTTCGTCACGAAGACGATTTACCTTCGCCCTATCAAAACGCCCGATAAAGTTTGAGAAAAAATAGGTAGATAATAGCGGCAGTATTGACAGCAGCGGCCCCAACGCCTGCACGGCAATGGCCGCGCTACCCTCGAGGTGCCCGAAATGAGCCGCCGCGAAACCAGCGGCAACCAGGATTAAAGCGTTGGCCGCGGATACAACGGCGGCTCCCCGATAATTTTTAGGGGATGCCGGCGACAGTCTTGTTTGCCGTTCTTCGTGGGTCTCAAGCTTTTCAAAGAAACGCTTGTCGGCTTTGAGTGCGGCAATGATAGTCGGCAATTCCTTGAAATCGTCGATGGGATCGGCCTCGCTCATCGCATAGCTCTTGATATTTTCTTGCGTCACGTCCCCTGTGACAGAATCGGTATACCACAACTCCTTAATTTTCAAATAACGTCTAAGCTTTTTAATTCCCTCAGATTTTTTGTCGTCTTTAAGCTTATCCGCTATCGATGTCAGTCGGTAGTCATTTGTAAATTCGTTGTAAGGCCAACCTTTGGCACCCGCGTCTGCCTGAACTTTTTTTAGATCTCCAAATTTCATCGCCAGCGATTCCAACAGGAATGATCGCGCGCTACCCACGAGCTGCATGAACGAACCACCTTTCTGGGCGGTTTCATTTTTAACCAGCTTAACAACAACATCGGCATCTTCGTGGCCGAGCGTGTACATGAGGGTCCGAATATTCAAGGCGCTGTCGCCCCACATTTTCAAATTATTAATACGCTGAGCGCGCACAATCTTTACACCTTTGGCGTCCAAAATTTGCTCCAACGTCTTCTTCTCTCCAGGGACTCTTTCCGGCTCACCCGTCGCGCTCACTCGATAGGCTTGGTCTTTTGTAAAAAACTGCTCAAATGCCTGCAAATGTCCAACGGGAAGGCGATCGGACGTTAGATTGACTTCGAAGGAGCCGGGCGATTTGTTCAATGACAATCCATGAATAACCGGGGATGAAAGCAAGTAAACATTATCACGGTTGAACCTGTAAAAATTGTGGCTTGCGAGATCTTTGGCAATTCGACGCAATGTCGCTGCGTTGCCATGGATGACAATATTTTGTTTCGAGACGACGGAGTCAACAAAGGCGTGGACTTCGGATCCGTTGAGTCCCAGCAATGCGGCGCGTTCACCCGCTTCTTCTTCGATGCGTATCCGGTAAGCGACAATTTGTATAGGCCCCATACGGGTCATATCCCGAACGGTTTGTTTGCTTTTTTTTAACTTTTCGGCCAGGTCATCAATTTCTTTGACCATCGCTTTACCTTCTCGGATTGTGCGGCCTTGTTTTGCTTGAAGCGTAATTTTGCTGACGAATTGATCCCAAATGCGTTTTTGATTGTAGTCCGGTTCCATCAGACCCGCTTTCTCCTTCATCTCCGCCAAATTATCGACGACATCCGGGATCGAAGCAAAGTACATGGCTCCAATTCCCAATCGCGTCGCGGCACCACCAAACAAGAAATGCGGTGCAAGTCCACCATCGATCACGAGATCTTTTGCTTCCTGTTCGAGTTGTTGGCTAGTCACTTGCCGGCCCGCCGTTGTTGTAATGACGGGCTTCAACCATATGCGTGATTGTTCATCAGTGGTTAGGCCTTCTTTTTCCTCAACGATGTCAGGCAAGCTCACATTCACGTCGGCTTGTCCGATGTACGCATTATCGATCTTGCCGCGGTTCACGTTGTTCATCAGATCATCCACAAATTTCTTGTCGCGCCATTTGGTCAAGCGAAGTTTTTCCCAGGTTTCGGCGATAACGTGTTGATTATCGGGGTCATCCTCCGGTTTGTTTTTGTCGATCACCAATAATTTAATTTCATTCCACAACGTCTGGGCGTCTTCAAGCAGCTCCTGATGTTCCGCGGCCTCAATCACCGCCTTTCTGATTTCGGGGCCAATTAAGCGCGTTGATTCGTTATAGATTTCGACTCCTTTTCGTCCGTATTCATCCGCATTCTTTTGCTGCCATCGAAGCAAAACTTGGATTGACTCACGCTGCTGAGCCTCATCGAGTTTATCCCAATCATCGGACAAGGAAGTATCATATTTTTTTGCCAGCTCAATGGCTTTAATTCGCCAAAGATACAACTCATAGGCTTCTTGTTTAATGACCCAATCACGCAGATGATCGTAATCATGGGTACTTTCTGCCACGTAAATGGTCCCGCTTTCGATGTCGGCGTGTCCCCAATGCGAGGTTTTATCTCCGGCAGAGTCTTTCCCCTGCCAGAGCGGAACTTCTTCCCCCTGCTTTTGAACCTCCGTAATCTTGGAATGGACGCTGATTTGCCGACCGTCGACGTCCAAAACGATGAGCTGCATTCCTTGTTCAATCAAACGCTTTTCACTGCGCGCGTCACTAATTAGATTTAGCACTTTCAATTCGTGTTTTGTATCTCCAGTGTGAAGCAAAAACGCCGGCTGTAATCCCTTTGTTATCTTTCGCACAACCGCCCAGATTCTCGGGGGTAGACCTTGTGCGGTTTCTTTCGCGGAGAACTTAAAGCCAACCCAGAGGAGGGATCTAAATGAAAAACCTTTCAAATGCCCGTTGCGATCGGTAAACGTGCCGTAAGCCAATATACCGGACAAAAACGTGATGACGAGGTAAATATAAATCAGCATCGCGGGAATCGCAAAGTAAGAACCCGATGCCGTAGAGAAGAACCCAAGCAAGGCGGCGCCAAAAACACCCGCCCATCCGATGGTCGCGCTCCAAAGCATAGCTTTTTTGTAAATACGTTCGGTGTTGTTGTCGATGTACTCGGAAAGCATGATCAGTTTCTCGGTTCGTATAAAGCTGTAACGCTCTTGTGATGCGTGCCACAGACCGGCGAAAAAGACAGGGAAGAGAAAAACAAACATCGCAAATCCAAGAAATACATCCCGCACTGTCAACGCAAGCGCTTTCCAAAGACTGCCCTTTTGCACACCATGGCGCAACACGTCTCCCCAGTTGATCTGCTGGGATCCCAAGTATGTAATCAACGTAAAAAGAATCAACGGCAGAAAGGCGTAGGCGCTTAACATGCCGAGCAAGAATAATATTCCCGTCGCAATAATGGCGATCGGGGCAATGAAATAATGCATGAATAGAATCAGCATGCCCAGTTTCACATCGTAGCCCATCCGTTTGTCGACAAAAATGCGGAATAGGCTTCCATCCAGAAAATAGCGCGCGACGTTGTAGGCGTAGCGCATTTCTGTTTGAATCACGCTCGTTGTAAACGTGGGCCGTCCCCACCATAACTTGCGGTACCCCGTATGCGTCGAGCGGAAGCGTTCGTTGAACAGTTTTAACATGATGAGACTGCCTGAGTCTTCACCCGGAGTTTGGTAGAGCATGACAATCTCCGGAACTGTCACACCCTTACCGTAGTAGGTTTGTTTCCCTTCGCGCCAATCCTTTCCAACCCCGTTCCACCCAGTCAATACGCTGTAGGTAAAAGACTCTTGGGCGGCGGCATAACGTTGCGTGACGGGAAAATAGTTGCCCGCTGCCGATACTTTAATTGACGGAAGCAGGACGGCTGTCTGCGGATGGCGACCGAGCTCCGTTAACGCTGTAATCGTCCAGGGATTCTGCCCATCAAAAATACCG
>JBBQYF010000072.1:0-11931 GCA_038208955.1 Elusimicrobiota bacterium | reverse complement strand
CGCTTTGGTCAAAACCGTCTGCGCTTCTTTTTCCGCGGGACGAAGTTTGTCAATGCGCCTCGCCATATCGGCGGCCTCCGCATAACGCCCGGTGTTCCAGAGTGACCACATAAACTCTTTCAATAAGGCCACGTTTTCAGGTTCTCGCTGCACTAATTCCCGATAAATTTGGGCGGACCGTTCATACTGTCTTGCCTGGTAGGTGGCGATCGCTTCCTTGCGAAGCGCCGACTCTTCTCGGCGATCTTGCTGTTTAGGTGCCCAGGCCAGTATGTTTGTGGCGTCAGGATTATCCGGCTGTGCGGCATGGAGAAGCGCGGCGACACCGGCGGCATCGTCATAATGTCCAATATTCCACAGCCCCCACATGGCCTCTTTCAACGCGTCATAATTTTCGGGTTCAAGTTTGACAATTTGGCGGTATAGCCGCGAGGCTTCAGCATAGTCTCCGGCTCGGTAACGCATTTTTGCTGCCTGCCGCATGGCGGCAACGTCGGGCAGTATTTCCGCGTGCAGCGACATTGGGCAGGCCATTGACAACATCGCCACAAGGCCGATCAACAACCTCGAAGTGGGCGTACGGGCAGACTTCATGGAAGCGGCGTGAAACTAATATGCACATCATCCGCGCGTGCCGATCCGCGGAATTTGTCCACAAGAAATAACTGCAGCAAACCGCGCTCGGGGGTTGGACTCGTTTTCAAATGCAGTTCGACAGGAGGCTGATCGCTAAGATTGATCATTAGAGAATCGTTCTTCAATGTCGCGGTCATATCAAATTGGCCGGACTGTCGGTCACCAGCGCGCTCACGGCGAAAGTTTTGCACGACGTGACCGGCCGAGAGTTCCTGGATAAACAATTGATCTTTCGAAAGCAAAATACTGATGCCGTTTCCACGCGCTTCATCCCATCGCAAACGCGTCGTAAATTCGCCAATGACTTCCGAAGCGGTGGCGTGAACTTCGGCATTGGCAATGCCCGTCGTGCCAAACCAATCTAAGGCAAATCCTCGTTTGTAAGGAAGTACCTGAAAATGCAACGTCGCACTCGGGTCCGTAGGGTCCTCGGTCGTTACACCCCATTCCATGTTCTGAACGGAATCTTTGGCCAAGAAAACCTTCCGATGTACCGGAAGCTCCGCTCGAATCCTTGTTGTAAGATCTTTGGCCGTCCAATCGGAGATAACATTCAGATGGTTCAAGAGCATTAGGGATTGACCCTGGTTTAGCGCCATGCCGCCTGTAATCGGCGACCACCCTGGATGCTGGGCGTCACCGAGTCTCAGAGTTCCCCAGTCTTTTGTATTTAGAAGGATCGTTCCATCTTCTTGCGTGAAGCCGACGTCCCACCAACCCGTGCTGACCATTTGGCGGGCGGTGTGGTAGGTAACATATTCGCGGTGACCGCGGTTCATCGCCTGATCATTGGAGAGCCAAAGCGCGGGCCAATGGTGGCTCACAAGGATCGGCTCAACCAGGTGATACGTTCGTCGAAACCCGGGATCGAAAGCGAGCACGACCGTGTTCTCTGGCACACCGGTCCCATTATGGAGATCTTTATAAACATCGGAGAGTTTCATCGGATGAAAGCCGGCCTGATTGAGCGCATCCAGCCATTGGTCATAGCGAACTTTCATTGTGTCGATGCCAGATTCGTATTGCGCGGTAATTGCCGGCATTCGCAAAATCAAAAACCAATTAACTTTCCCCGATGTCGGTGTTGAGACTTGATAGGTTACGGGCAATCCTTTACGCGAGTCCACCCATCCATAAATCGCCAGTCCCGTGACCAAGGCTAATACGAGGAACCAGGAACCGCGGTGGGTGTCGGGGGTGGGGCCAACCGCTCTTTCAGAAATCACCGGGTTCCCCAGTGATTCTTTCGTACCGTCAGCATCGCGTAGTAATTTTGGAACGATAGAATGAAGACGTACAGCAAGGCAAAGGCAAGTCCGTAATACCAACGGCGCGACTGGGTATGGTACTGATACATAAGTCCAAAGAAGCTATACACCAACAAAAGACCCAAGAGATATGGAAGAAACGTCATGCTCCCGGTAATAATCGGCAGGTAAAGCATGGCCCGCAGAGCAATAATGGGTGAGAAGAGAGTAACGATCACGCCCAAGTAATAAGAAATCGCGGCGATCGGATTTTTCCGGTACATGAAACGAACCGCAATCGTAGTTTCCCGAACCCATGATTTTTTCCAGCGTAATTGTTGCCGAAAAAAAACAGCCCATTTGTTTGGCACAAAGGTACGACAACGCGCACCGGCATGGTATACGACCCTATAAAAAGGAAGCAAATAATTCGTCAAACTACGATCGTCACCGAAAGTCGCGGGGACGCCGAGGAACGACTGTGCCAACCATTGCGGCAGGACACGCAACATGGCTTCCCGCCGGTAGGCCGATAATGGACCCGGACAGCAGGTGACGGCATTGAACACACTTTCGGCCGCTTTCATGATCCGTTGTGAAACAAAATAGCGAACGGCTTCCATCTTCGAAATAAAATTGTCTGCTTCGATAACCACAAGGGTGTGGCCGGCCACCGCCCCTACACGTGGATCTTTAAACGGCTGAACAATCCGGTAAAGGGCTTCCGGCTCGAGCAAACTGTCTGAATCCAGAAACACCAGGATCTCCCCTTTGGCCTTTTCGGCGCCGAGTGCCATGGCATGCCGTTTTCCTTTATTAGTTTCGAAGCGAAAACAGCGCATGTCCGGAAAACGCGCTTTTAAGCCAAGCAGTACTTCCCAGGTATTGTCCGTCGATCCGTCGTCAATAATGAGAACTTCGACGCGTCCAGCCGGATAGCGAGATTCGAAGCAGTGGCGAATCGTTTTTTCGATATGAAGTTCTTCATTCTTGGCGGCAACAATCACCGTAATCATTGGTGATAGGCCATTGTCTCGCGGTTCGCGGTAGAAAGCAGAAAGCCCGACCCGACTCAAAATATAAGTCGCCGCTGTAAGACTATAAATTTGAAAGATCGGTTGATACCAGAAGGACACGACATTACGCGCCTTCAGCAGGCAAATAACGGCCGCCAGCCCGGAAGCCAGAAACGCCACAATGAATTTATGGCCGCGCGCATCACGGTCCTGAATTTGTTCCTGGACTAAGCGCTCAAAACGCACACCTTGGGAATGAACCAGGGTGCCTTCGAGAATATATTTCTTGATGCGACCATATGGATTTAATTGGGGCGGCACAAGCCATTGCACGGCAACCGTTTCTTTCTCTTGGGAAGGCGAATAGGGGACCGCCGAGCCAAGACCAATTCCAATCGGCGTTATATCGGTAATTTCAACCTGGACCTTTTGACGACGTGGCCAACGACCGCGGGTTATCGTTGCTTCGGAACGGTGAACCGTACGTTCATAGCGCCGTTTATCGGGAATCGAGTCCGACCCGAGACTATCATAGCGAAGGGGTCCACCCTCTGTTTCTAGGCCCTTTTTCTCTAGCAATGAAGAGGCCAGCGACGTAAATAGATCCATAAGATAATGTGTTCCTCAGTTCAAGCCATTTCGGTATATCTTTGGGCTTGATCGTTCACAGATACGTTGCTTTGGTACGTTAGACAAGTTCTGTGTTGTAAAGTTTCAGCCCCTCCCGACGACAAAGGACCCAAAAGTTACAGCTGCTTATCCAAGACATTTGACGAAAAAGGCGAAAAAAATGTTTCAAAACAGAGGCGTTTTAAAACGTCGCTAGTGCAAGCCGTGTACCGCTACGGCCCGACGGGGCGGCTGGGAGCGTTGGACATTGGAATCTGTTCCATCAACGATCTCTGGCTGTGACGCGATGACAAGATCGTTAACGTCACCGATGTGAAAATGAAAACCAACGCCATGACGGTGGTCATTTTCCTGATGAGCGCAGAACCCGAGGGTGCGGAAAACAATTGATCTCCACCTCCACCCCCGAAGAGATTACCGAGACCCGCGCCTTTGCCGGCCTGAAAAAGAACGATTAAAATCAGTGCGATACATACAAGGATATGAACAAAAATGAAAAATCCGTACATGGTGCCTCCTAGTTACGCCCAATTGTTTGCAGAATCCGCCCCGTTGCATCGATTTCGTAAACCAACGGCAATCCTGTAGGGATATTGAGCTCAAGAACCTGCTCTTTGGTCATTTTTTCCAGATCCATAACAATCGAACGCAAAGAATTACCATGAGCGGCGACGAGTACGTTTTTACCCGATTTCACAAGCGGCAATATTCTTTCGTTAAAATATGGGAGTGTTCGCGCCGCTGTGTCTTGCAAGCTTTCGCTAATCCCCTCAGGATTTCGATCGCTTTTATCCTTGGGCGGCGGGACATCATAACTCCGCCGCCAGATTTTAACCTGCGCGTCGCCATACTGTTTCGCGGTCTCGGCTTTGTCCAAGCCTTGTAAGGCGCCATAATGGCGTTCATTGAGCGCAATATTTTCTTCGATCGGCAAATCAGTCTGGCCAACCCGTTCGAGAATAATGCCCAACGTGTGCTTGGCGCGCTGAAGTTTCGAGGTAAAGGCCTGATTAAAACGAATGCCCTTCAGCGAGGCCCCCGCTTTGCGAGCTTCTTCTTCGCCGAGAGTGCTCAGCGGAACGTCAACCCAACCCGTGAAGCGGTTTTCCAAATTCCATTGCGATTGACCATGCCGGACAAGTACGAGTTTACCGTTCATGCGTTAGGGAGAACCGCAATGCCAGGGAGACTTTTGCCTTCCAAAAATTCGAGTGAAGCCCCTCCACCTGTTGATATATGCGAGAGCTGCTCCGAAAGACCCGCCTGTTTGACCGCCGCGACGGAGTCCCCCCCACCAACGATCGTCGTACCGCCCATACGGGTTGATTCGGCGAGCGCTTTCGCGACCGCAAGTGTTCCCGCCGCGAATGCTGGCATTTCGAAGATACCCATGGGACCATTCCACAAAACGGTTTTTGATTTTTGCAGCAATGGAACGAGCGACTTAATCGTCTGGGGCCCTATATCCACGGCAATCCATCCCTCGGGTATGTTGCGATCGGGAGTAACTTGCGTCGGCGCCTTAGGATCAACTTGCTGGACGATGATGTGGTCGTGCGGTAAAAACAGCTGAATATGCCTCTCCTGCGCTTTTTTCAGCAAGTGTTTGGCTACGTCAACCTTATCGGCCTCGACCCGCGAATTCCCCGTACCAATGCCTTGGGCCTTAAGAAACGTGTAGGCCATGGCTCCGCCAATAACGAGGCCATTGACCTTTTCCAGTAAATGATCGATAACATCGATTTTGTCGGACACTTTTGCGCCGCCCAAAATGGCGATAAACGGCCGGTCCGGATTTTCTAATACCTTCGTGAGATAATAAATTTCCTTGGCTAAAAGTAACCCGGCCGCGCTGGGGAGCAAGGCGGCCACTCCAGACGTCGAAGCATGGGCGCGGTGGACCGCGCCAAAAGCATCTTGAACGAAGAGGTCCGCCAGCGACGCCAGTTGCTTGGCAAAGGTCGGATCGTTAGCTTCCTCTTCGGGATGGAAGCGCAGATTCTCGAGCAGCAGTACTTCCCCCGGCTTAAGCGAGTGCACGAGCGCCTGAACATCCGGCCCGACGCAGTCCTCAGCCATTTGCACGGGTCGTTTAAGAAGCTCTTCAAGCCGCTTGGCGACTGGTCGCAGCGTGAACGCGGTATCGGGTTTACCCTTGGGCCGCCCCATATGGGCACATAAAATAACCGTCGCCCCCTTTTGCAAAAGCAGCTGCAAGGTTGGCAATGTTTCCCGAATTCGCGTGTCGTCGGTAATCCCGCCTTGATCGTTCAAGGGAACGTTGTAGTCCACACGCACCAAGACACGCTTGCCTTGCACAGGCAATGCGTCAATGGTGCGTTTAGGAATTGTGGGGATAGAAGCCGTAGTCATCGAGCGAGAAATTAATGGGCGGCCAGGACGGGGCCTGCTTTCTTCGCCATATAAGCGACGAGATCAACGACGCGGTTCGAATAACCCCATTCGTTGTCATACCAGCCGAAGACTTTAACGAAATTACCGTCGATAACATCCGTCGACAAGGCATCGAACACGCAGCTTTTCGGATTTCCAAGAAAATCTCTGGAAACGAGCGGCTCCTCGCAATACTGGAGATACGCCGCCAGCGGACCACTTGCCGCTTTGCGGTAAGCGGCATTTACTTCATCCCGCGTGGCCGGCTTTTCCAATTCGACCGTCAAATCGACGAGGGAGACGTCCGGCGTCGGAACGCGAATGGCAATACCATTTAACTTGCCCTTCAGTTCAGGGATCACAAGACCGATAGCCTTCGCCGCACCCGTTGAGGTCAGAATCATCGAAATCGCCGCCGCGCGACCCCGGCGCAAATCTTTATGGGGAAAGTCTTGGACCACTTGGTCGTTGGTATAGGAATGAATGGTGGTCATTAGCCCGCGCTTAATGCCGAACGCTTCGCGCAGCACTTTGGCGAGTGGCGCGAGGCAGTTCGTCGTACAGGAAGCATTCGAGACAATCACATGCTTAGCGGGGTCGAATTTGTCCTCGTTAATTCCCATGCAGATGGTAATATCCTCGCCTTTGGCAGGCGCGGAGATCACTACTCTCTTAGCCCCCGCTGAAAGATGCGCTTTAGCCTTATCCGCCTCCGTAAATCGCCCGGTTGATTCAATGACGATATCGACGCCTAAATCTTTCCACGGCAATGCCGCCGGATCTTTTTGCGCGACAACCTTTATGGCTTTGCCATCGATTACAATCTCATTGTCGCGGGCTTCAATTTTGTGGGGGTCGATGCCAAAAATGGAGTCATACTTGTAAAGATGGGCCAAGGTTTGGGCGTCGGTCAAATCGTTTACGGCAACCCATTCAATATCCTTGTTATTCCAACCAGCCTTAAGAACCAAACGGCCGATACGGCCAAAACCATTAATACCTACGCGAACGCCCATGATCAACATCCTCCTTGAAAAGTCACCGGTTATTCTGTCGGTTGTCTGAGTGGAATACAGACACATTTTACTTTTTTATGTCGGAAAGTCAATCCCGCGCGACGACCAATGCCTTGACTCCGGCGATCGGAGCAGACTTTAGCACTCGAGCGCATTCCCCCAGCGTATGCGTTGTTGTACAAACATCATCGATTAGGAGTAACGAAACGCCGCGCAATTTAGAGCATTCTTGGTGGCTTACCCCCCATCCGAAGGCATCATAGACATTGATTTGTCGCTCTTGGCGGTTGAGTCGGTAGGAAGGAGCGGTCTTCCGCGTTCGGACAAGCAATCCGTCCAGCACTGGCAGGCGTAGCTGCTTTCCTATTATAAGGGCTAATTCCGCGGCCTGGTTGTATCCACGAAGACGTTCAGCGGTCGGGTGGAGCGGAACGGGAACAAGCGCGTGGAACGGACGCAACTCGCTATAGCGATCCAGGGCCCCAATTAAGAGTGTCCCCAGGGACCGCGCCAATGACCGGCGTCCTGCGTATTTGAATCGCCAAAGCGCCGGGGGCATTCCACCCGCGTAACGAACGGCGGCACGAACAATTAAGGCGGGACGTTGTTGACGACAAGCGTAGCACAACCCCCCTCCTTCCGTGAGGGGTAGACCGCAGAACCGACAAACCAATTCTGTGATCCGCGGTATCGTGAGCCAGCAGCGTCCACAAAAACCCTCATCCTGCAAACACGTCATTGCCGTTCGGCAACTGGCGCAGGCCCAGGGCAAGAAGAACCGGAGGAGCTTAAGGAGGGACGTTGGCATGATTACGTAAAAGTGATCATAGGGCGCTTGTCAATTAGAGGCCAAGGAGCCTTTTTTATTCACGCCCAATGCGAAAGGTAATGAAGCTGTAATGTCGAGAACGTCGGAATTAAAACTGGATGGTCATTAAGCTGTTAAATTGATAGCTATAGTAGTTGGCGTCCGAAGTGACTTTATTTTGGTTAAAGGAGTAGCTTCCGCCGACGGTTAAGCGAACGTTGGAGGTTAGCTCATAATCTTCGCTCGTCGACAAGGTGTAGATGTCGGTGTTATTTTGCAGGGCGTTCAAGCTGGAGCGCGTTTGCGAGAGCGACAGGGTGTTGGTGGTCCGAATTCGATTTGAAAATACCAAAAGATCGGAGAAGGGCAGTTTCAATCCTGCGGGTACGAATAAATCGGCATAAACCTGGACGGCCGGGGTTCGCTTGGTTAAATCCGTAACGAGTAGCCCCGACGAATTGACCGCTTGTTGGCGTGATTCATCGTATTTCGGCGTAATCCGCCATTTTCCGATATTAAACGCCAGTTGGGCGCTGAATTGATCTCCCGTGGCGTCGTTGGCGGTAACGTTATTGACCTCGTCAAAAGTGTTGTCGGTGGTCCGCGTATAGCTAAAGAACAAATCTAGCTTTTTCAACAACGTGAACCGCCAATCACCGCCATTTGCCGAGCTTTTTTCAAGCGACGTGTTTAGCGTATTCACATTCTTGTATTGAGTCTTAATATTCATTTGGCTGTTCGACATAAATCGTTGCGCGTGAAAGAAAAACTCAGTCTGGGAGAGGGTAAAGACAAAGTCGGGCAGGATGCGCGTGAGTACTGTCGAAGGCGTCCCTGTCGTTTCCTGACGTTGCTTGGTATTCGTGAAGGTTGAGGTCAATGAAAGTGTACGCAATGGCTGAGCCGCGCCAGTCCACTGAGCCCAGTCGAAAGGATTCCAGCGCTGGGTTGAACGGAACGTATCGCGTATCGTTAAATTTTGCCTCGTGGCCTCGGCGTTGCCGGGGGTGAGCGACTGCCGGACCGTCAGTAGGGAAAACGTGTTGTACCCCGAGGCGACTTGGTTCCAACTGTCGCCGTCTTCCATCAGATAGCTCGAAACCACGTTCAACGATTGAAGTGATCTCACCTTGTGGGAAAAGTCTCGCCAAGCAAAATCCCAAGCGGCTTCGCCCGTGCCAGTCCGGTCGACCGTCTTAAAATTCGCGGCGCTCTGATCGGATGAGAGGGGGATACCGAATGTTTCTCGATCCGTCATGGAATAACGTAAGCGCGGCGATAACCAACGTTTAAAAGCGAGCACGCCGTCCATTCCAACGGTTTCGGTCTTCGCCTTATCGTAATCTAACGTCAGCAACCCTTGAGCGGTTGTTGTGCTTAGAATGGCGTCCTTCGTTTCGTGAGTTTGCGACAAACTGTAATTGGGGTTAAACGTAAATCCCGCCACCGGCTGAAAAGACATTTTGGCTAACCAATCGTAAGTGCGGTCGTGTGTATTCGAAACCGTGAAAGAATCGGTGGCCCTCAGCAGAGCGCCTGGGTCAAAGTTAATATCGAGTTTTGTCAGTTTGGCACCCAGCGAAATGGTTCGAGGGACAAAGAAAAGTTTGGATCGGGTGGTATAGTCGAACGTGGTTCCGTAATGGTCGGTTTTGTCTGTTCGAAAAAGGCTGTCACTTTTTAGCTTGTCGGTATCGTAGAGTAACCCCACCTTCGGCCAAGCTTTATATTGGAATGTCCCAGCGCCGGAGTAAGCCATGTCGTCGACAACGCCTTGTTGCTGAATGGATATCAGCGTCGAACCATTGACCGTGTTGAGAACGGGTGTTTCCGTATGACTATGCATGGCCTTGAACGCCATGGGAAATACCGTAAAGCGTGTAAAGTCGAGATAGGCGTTTTGCTGTTTGCGATCCTGGTCGGTGATGGCGCTGGTAAACGTTTCAAAGTTACGGTCTAGCGTTTTAAATCCCGTGCCGACTTTTCCCCATCCGAATATTTCAAAGTCGGCATTTCCGCGAGTAGCATAACCGACGCGCGCCTGAACGTCGGCGGCGTGAAGTTCATCGAACCACAATTCGCCCGTGGTCGCTCCGTTCGAATTGTTGATCACGCCAACCCGCAATTCCGCAATGTTGGTCAAGTTGGGAGTCCCCGACGTGACGACGACACCCGGCGTGGCGTTGTTGGGGCTATTTTCCCAGGTATTGGGCCGCTGCGTATTGGAGTGCGGTGTCTGATTAATATAAACCTCGCGCCAGCCGCTCCAGTTGACGGGAATATTAAATTGGAGATAGTCCGTGTCCGTCCCCGCACGGAAGAAGAACGTTTCTCCCTGATTGTCTCCGTAAAGGAAAAAGCGAATTGTTCCATAAGTAGTAAAGTCCATAGCCGAATTGGAGGTGTAAAAGGCGGTCACAGAAGATCCCACAACGGCTGATGGAAATGTGTAATCAATCGCCAAGGATTGTTCGCGACGTTTGTTCGGTGTCGGGCCGCTGATCGCCGTGTTCACTTGGGTTAAAGCGTCAAAATCGCCAAAACCCGAGGGAGAGGCGTAACTCGTCGGAGGCCCGCTGTCGTCTTCTGTGTTCACGGCTTTGACGCTGATGGTCGACCCCACGACCGCGGGCGTATCGGCGAGCCAGCGGTTGCCCACGACCGAAATTTTCGCGATTTTGAAGGTTCCAGTTTTTACCCCGGTGTTGCCTGGCTTAATTGAAATGCGCATCTGCTCGATCGCGGTCCATTGTGCGGCCGTCGCGCTGCTGATATTTAATGGAATTTTGATCAATCGCCAGCCCGAAAAGTCGATAGCGTTCGGCGATGAGCCTCCGAAAGAAATCGCGTTATTGGCCGCATCGCTGCTGGCATATCCAATATTGCCGCCAATGCCCGTATTCCCGGGATCAAGGCTGCCATTGCGGTTGAGATCCTCGCTATCGATGTGGAGATTCTTCACGCCGATCGGCACCGTCGTTCCGTCCGGGTTGATAAAATTCCAACCGGTATCTTCGCCCAAATCCAATGTGTTGTTGTGATTAAGATCTTCCGTTCGCGCCGTACCGTCCCCGGTAAGATGGGTGCCATAAATATCGGTAAAGCCTCCGCCATTGGTGCCGTCAGCATCTTCGTTGATTTGGCCAAGGGTGATATTCAGCTGGGTGCCACTGGGCGAAGACGCCATGGTTCCGTCACCCTGGATCCACAACTCGACGTACAACTTTTTGGAGAAGTCCAGACCCGTCGGGCTGAGAACGGTCGAAATCGACGCCTCTGACGAAGCCGTAAGGTCGTAGTTGACGTCTAAAACATTGGTTTGATCGCCGCTCAGCGCGGCCGCGTTCGTGTTAATCCCGAGGGTTGCCACGCGCTCGTTAACGAGATTGTCACAATGGGTGTCGGTGGGGCCATTGTGGGGTCCTGAGCAACTTCCTTGGGCCGGCGTGTGTTGGATGCCGATGGCATTGGCGTAAGTGACGTGAACGTTGCTCGTCGTCACATTGGAGGCAATTTGCCAGCTTTGCGCGTTGAGATTTACAGAACTCTCGTCTTGAATTCCCTCCATGTTATCGATCAATGCTTCGCCAAAAGTATTGACATTGCGCACGCTGCGCGCGACTTCGCCAGCGAAGCTGGATTTCAAGAAGGGCAGAGGATTAAAAATAAGATCGTTAAAATGCATGTCGCCTTCGGTAACCAAGAAGCTCCCCGCGGTTTGGCGAATATCCGGCGGGGCCGTCGATTTTGGGGCGAAATCATATAGCACGGTCGAGCCGATCGAACTTTGACCCAGAATCGGCGCCAGCGGATAGAGCGATAATACAGTACGTTCGCCGACGAGGGTGTCTTGTTGCGCGCCGGCAATGCCGAAAGGGGAATAGTCGTACGTTGCCACGATGTGTGAGTTTTCGGTCACCTGGTCAGGATTAAAAAAGGTAATAAATCCGGATTGATAGTCGATGAAATAATCGACATCGCGCGTCAGCGTTCGGCCGTCGATCGTGATGTGCTCGCTATTTAAAACAATGTTGGCGCGCAGCGTGTATGTCTTTACACGCGAGCGGAATTCGACGAAAAAATCCGACAAGGTGGTGGGCGTAAATTGGTAGACGGGATCGTACGTTGGCGAGGGCAGTCGACGCGTCAAACTAAAAACACCGTTTTCGAAATCCATCACGATC
>JBBQYF010000071.1:0-11940 GCA_038208955.1 Elusimicrobiota bacterium | reverse complement strand
GCGAATGGTCGAACTCCAGTGCCGTGAGGATGTCGCGGCCACCGCCCGAACCAATGATCAGCATGTCACCCTGCGGTCTGACATATTGCGCGAACGCTGTCATGTCTTTGCGCAAGTAAGCAAGCGGTTTGAGGTTTCCATCAAAATGCAGAATGGGCGTTCCCACACCCCAGTCAATGTCCAGCATGTGCACGTCCGTTGGCTCGGCCGTGGACAGGGCGGAGGGGTCTGCATCCCAGACGAACACGCATTTGCGAAATGGAACGACGCTGATGCGTGAGAAGGCGTTCCAGCGTTCATACAGAGGCGTCGGGAGCCGCCCGCCGGGACCCCAGCGCAACCCAAGCCATTCGTTACGACGGTTCGCGAGCGTGAAGAGGCTGAGCAAAAAAACGGTCACGAGAAGCCAAGGAAGAAGGACGGGGCGCGATCGTTTTAAGAGCAGTCCCCCCGCTAGTAACGCCAGCACTGCGGCGACAAGTGCGGTCGATGCTGCACCACCCCATTGCATCAACGCGGGCAAAAGAAAACATCCGGCCCCAGCGCCCAGTAAATCGCAGGCGTACAATTTTCCCGTCGACTTAAAACGCGTTAAGGCTAGCGTTATAAAAGCACCCGCCGGAATGAACGGCAAGGTTGAAAGCGCGAACGTCCGCAATAAAAATACATAGAAGACGCGCTGGCCTTGTCCGTGCGACGGCCAGAGCAGTTGAAGAGAAATCGATAACAGGAGAACCACGCCCGTGAGAATCGCCATCGTCGCCATGACGTCTTCGGTATTCTCATCGGCTCGAGTGGGTCTCATCACGACGCGTAGGGCACCCAGCGTTAAACCACCAACGGCAATGGAGACGGCCAAAAAGGCGAAATGATAAAGCAGGATGGCGCTATAAAGACGCGTGAGCAGAATCTCCCACAAAAGGACGGAGAGCGCAATCAGAAATAAAGCGGGAGCCACGGCCGTGGAAGAATGGCGAGCGTTCATCTCATCCCAGAATTAAGTCGCGCCGAATTCACCGCCACATAGCGCAGGGCGTCGACGGTCCCGCGGACAGCCTCCGCAATGGAGTAATGGGCCACCGCGGCGCGCGCCGACTGACCCATCGCCGCCAGTTGTGACGCGGTCGAGGCTTGGCGTAATAGTTCACCCAATGCGCGTACGTCACCACAAGGAAAGGATGCCCCCGTTTCGCCGGATTGAACCAGATCCGGCTGGCAGCCGGCGGCCTGACTGACGAATGCGGGCAAACCGCTCGCCATGGCTTCATTCACAACCAGCCCCCACGTTTCGCTGCCATCCGACGGCAACACCAGCGCGTCGGCGGCAGTGTAGGCCCGCGGAATTTCCTTTTGGTTGAGAAAACCGGCGAAGCGGATAGGCAGTTGCTCCCGACGCACCCTGTCTTCCAGTCCCCGTCGGAGGGGTCCATCGCCCACGACGAGCCCCCATACTTTGGCGTTTTTTGACGCGGCTTCTTTTACGGCATGCAGAAAATCTTCAGGGCGTTTTCGCGGTAATAGTTTCCCGGCGAACAAAAAAATGATCGCATCCGCGGGGATACCCCAAGACTCCCGCAGCGCCGATCGGTCTGGAAAAAGCAGCGCCTGATGCGAAGCGAAAAAATCGTTGTCCACAGCATGAGGCACATGAAAGAGCGCGGCCGGCGGGGCCCCGTAGTGACGATAATAATCGGCCGATCGTTTTCCGACAACAAGATAGCCGTCGAATCGCGGAATAAACCAACGGTAAAGTCCTTCCTTAAGAAGACGCTTGGGCCAACTCCGCGGGGTGCCCAGTTGGGAATCCCCTCGCACGAGGAGCGGGGTACGCGTCGTCCAACAGGTTTTGATCGCCTGCCAGTAACTTCGAGTATTCCATCCTTGGACAATAAACGCATCAAAGGAACTCTGACGAATACGATTTTCAATCGCCGGCGTGTCGCAGCCAAAAAACCTTGATACATCGGGACGATGTGCCCGGTTGATTAAAAATTCATGTGGATAGCCGCCGAGGAGCGGAATATCCCATTCAAACGCAACGCCAAATCCCGCCGCCGCTTGACCTTGGCCCGTCTGATGCTGGGCGTAAAACACGTTCAAGTCGATCTCTGGGTCCGCCGCCCGCGCGCGGTACCAGGGCACATAATATTGGACCGGGTGGGTGCAGAGAATTCCGAGACGGTATTTAGCCATGGGCAATGGCTTTCTGAAAGGTCGCGCAAAGTCGACGCGTCATTTCGCGCGCGCTGTGTGGCGCGAAGGCGGTCCAGTCGACTTCCGGCGCTTCCGTCGGTGGGGCCGCGAACCAAGCCGTTCCAATTTCGTCCGCTAACGCCGCGCTCGTTGATTGTTTTGAAAACGTCACGACCGTCCCGGCATGCGTACTGCGCAGCAGTGGCACGACCGAACTTTGTTCGTGGAACACCGCGAGCATCGGTTTGCGGGCCAGAATATAGGGATAAATTTTCGACGCCGTATACTGTGGATCATCGGATCCGGGGACGATCAGCGCTTGCGCGTCCAATAGACAGGCCAGAGCTTCGAAATAAGGAATTCGCCCCGCACGTTCCTCGACTAAATCACCGACACCACACTCCTGGGCCAGGGGTTCAATTGTTTTCCGAGCCGAACGCTCGGGCGCGTAATCGGTTCCGAAAAAATGCATTTTTATTTTGCCCCAGCGGAGTGAATCTTGATGACGGTATTTGGCCAGCGTTTGGAAAATTCCTCGCAGCGCTGTATGCATGTCCTTCCCCCCGCGGCCGACATAGACCCAGTGAACTCGGCCGTCCTTCGGATCGAACAAATGTTGGCGCAGCGCCGTTTGCTCGAGAATTTCGAAGTCGCGTCCGGGGGCACCGAAGGGCAATACCGTAAATCTTGATTCTGGGACGTTCGCGTAACGAGCGTGCAGCTCGGCCGGATAAGCCTCCGAGACGGCGATGATGTGTCCGGCCCCGCGAACCACTGTCGGTTCCAGGAAGGCCGCGACCCTTTGCGACCAAGCGTATTTTCGCCGGCCTCCTGGAGGCTCTGCAGGCTGATAAGTACTCCACCAAGGATCCTGAAAATCGACGAGATAAGGGACTTGGAATTGTTGGCGCCACAACGGACCCAACAGCGTCACCGGAAACTGCGTCGTCGAAAAAAACAATAAATCGAAGGGCATGCGGAGCAATCGGTTTCCAGCGCGCCAAAGCGGCCAAAGACTACGCAGCGCCAAGCTGCCAATTCCGACGCGCCGGCTCCAAGAAACCGGAACGGTTGACACGCGAGTGACGGGAATATCGGCGGGGATGGTCTTCAAAAGCAATGGATCTCGAACGGCTTCTACGTCTTCGGGCCGAACCGCCAAGATGTGCGCATCCCAACCGAATTCCGCGAGATAGGGCAAGGCCATGCGGACGCGCTGCGCATCGGCCGCATTCACCGGCGCAAAGTGTGGGCTGACGATCAAGACGCGGCGGTTAATGGTTTTATTCCCTCGGCGATAATCCCGGCGCCGTTCAACACGCGACTGGGATCCTCGATTTCTTCGACCCGAGGCAGACGTCCAGTCCGGCAGGCGGGATGGGTGATCTCCGTAAACCCCGCATTCGCCATCAGCTGCTTGAGACTGGCCGCGTCGTACATCCATTTGTGCTGATGATAGCCAAGCAGTCGATGATACAAACCCAGCCAGCCACGCTCCGGTGTTGCCGGATAAACATTCAGCGCGTCCATGAAGCGGTGTGAAGCCTCTGCATCGCCGTCGGCGGCGTTCTTTTGATACCGATCAATAAGGGCGCCTAAGTCGGGGACCACGAATCGTGCCACACCTCCCCGGCGCAGCAAGCGAAAACTTTCACATACGACATGGCGGGCATCCTCATGATAGAGATGCTCGAGCGTATGCGATGAATAAACGGCGTCAAACTGGTCATCAGGGAACGGCAGGCGGCTCCGCAAGTCAAGGCGCAATACGTTGGCAGGCCAAGCGATCCCGGCTTGCCTGCGGGGATAGATCCCGAGGGCCACCAGCAGGCGTTTAAGAATCGGACGCTGCGCGAAAGCGGCTTGCAGAGAACTATCGACATTCAGCCAGGCCGCAGGGGCCTGTAGGCCACAACCAAGATGTAGTAGCCGCGAGTTCCGATTGGCGCTTAATCCGGATGGATTAGTCATCACGGCGCCTGGCTGTCACTATTTTTTCGTAGAGTGATTCGTATTGACGTACCACGACGTCGGCCGAGAAAAGATCTTCGACACGGCGTCGGCACTGACCCCGGTCAAGCGTTCCTAGGCGGCTAATCGCCTCCGCGCCCTCCTGATTTGTTTTAACCAGGAACCCCTGAACGCCGGATTGAACAATTTCGGGAAGGGCGCCGCGAGCGCAAGAGATGACCGGCGTCCCGCAAGCCAACGCCTCGGCGAAGACAATTCCAAACGGTTCGTCCCACTCAATCGGCACAACCAAAGCCGCCGCTTGGCCGAGCAAATCATTTTTCTGGCGATCGTTCACAGGTCCAACGTACTCGACACCGCCCCGGCCAATCTCGGGTTCGATTACCTCGCGCCAATAGGTCCCGGCCTCGCCGCTGGTCTCGTGATTGCCCGCAATGATCAACCGTCGTCCCGCCAACCGGGCCATCGCGACGGCGGAATGCGCGCCTTTGATACGTTCAATTCGGCTGAGGAAGACAAGCGGTGCGTCCGCCGGCACGACCGGGGAAAAAACATACCGCTGAACATCGACAAAATTTGGGATGGCGCTCCACTCCCCCCCCGCGGCTCGACCCTGGCCGCAAATAAATTGGCTGCATCCCGTGAACTGTAAGGTTCCCCGCGCGACCCGCAGCGCCGAGGCAACAGTGCGGCGGGTGGGGAAGCGCTGATAGGACATGATTTTGGGGACGCGGGCCGCCAGCAGAGTCAGCATGTTCAAGAGCCGTGAAAAACTATGAATAAGATCCGGCTTAAAATCGCGCGCCGCATTCTTGAGCGTTAAGATGTTCGACAATCCACTCCAGGAGCGCTCGGTTTCACGCGTCGGCCAAGCAAACAGCTCATCGACCGGGCAGGCCGACTGAGCGTGGGCGACAAGTGCAATACGATGGCCGCGCGCGCGGAGCCCTGTGACCAAGGCATCAATAATTCGTTCGATCCCGCCGTAGAGGAGGGGAGGTACCGGAACCGCGGGATCTGCGGTGAGTAAAATTTTCATCATTCTACCGGCCGCAGGGTCGCGGTCCACAGAATAAAATCGGATCCCTCGACGGCCTGCCGCCGCCAGGGACCGGCCCCTGCAAAGGATGTCCGAATAATCTCGCCTTTGCCGTTCGTCTCGAAATGTTCCGGCAGAAGCGCTTTGATCCTAAGCGGTAGCCTGGTGGTAAAATGTTCCATTTTCAAAATGCCGCCGTCTTCGAAATCCGCATGTCGCACGATTTCACGTCCCGGGAGATCCAGCGCCGTCATCGGGTCCGTCAAATACCAGATATCGTGGGCGGAATTAAAATCGGCCAAAAGTCGCCGTCGCACAGCATCGACATCGGTTGTTGCGAAGGTTGGGTTATACACATGCGCAGGTCCGAGCACGTAATCTTCCGGGGTGCGAATAATTTTACCGAAGACGGAGAGGTACCCGTAAACGAGCGGGATTAACACATATAAAAATCCACCCGCCAGAAGAAAACGGCGCGTCCGGCCGCCTGGAACGGGGCGCCAGCAACGCAAGCCTTGTTCCAAAGCCAGCGGCAGCATCGCCATGCCCGCTGACGACATATGCCTGGCTGCAAAATCGGCGGAATGCGAGAACGTCCAAATGATTCCCAGAAGAACTAAGCAACAGCTGAGGGCTGTAACGGCCAATTGGTCGGGACCCTTCCACGATCGTCGGCTTAATAATATCGCCCAGAGCAACAATCCGCCTGGCAACCCGATCAGTCGAATCACGATCTCATGATGAACCAAGGGATGATGAGGGTTGAGCAAAAAATACCGCAAGACCGCGTCACTGTCGGCAAGGGTCAGTGCAGGATTGGCCAGCATCGCCAGCAATGATTCCCAATGCCAATACCAGCCGGCTGTGGCGGTTGCACCGTTCATGGTATGGCCAAAATGTAAATTAGCCGCACTGATCAGCGCCATGGGAATCGCTAAAAATACGATGAGCACGCAGACCTTGATCCAGGCTGACGCCGGTACCGGTCGGCGATGGCCTTCCTCATCGACGGGATGAAATGCCTTCCAAGCCAGAAATGTGACCAGGCCTAGCGACAACAACACGCCGGAGTATTTGAGCCAGTAACGCAATCCAAGTGCCAGCCCTAGGAAGGCCGTAAAAAACCATTGCCATGGCTCGAACCGATCGCGCATCCACCAGCGGTAAGTGATGGTCCATACCGCCAAAAGGAACCAGGGCGCCGTGGCAAACAAGAGAATCTCCGGGGAATATAAAAAGAGCGGATTGCTGGAATAACGTATCCAAGGAAAAAGAAAGACGATCGACGTTTGAAGCGCCGAAGGAAGGTCGAAAAGAGCGATCCACCGCGCCCAACCGATCGCCCCGATGAATAGCGCCGTAGCGGTCAGAATGCGGACAACCGTTCCCAATGGCAACAAATGTCGCGCCAACGGATACACCAGCAATTGCGTCCCCGGGGGCCACCACGTGCCCCACGATGTCACATTGGTCGATAAATCTTGGGGTAGAGGATTTACCGTATGATTGATGCTAGGCGATATCCCCTCCATATACTGCTGCATCGATTCCAATTGCCAGGCGGGATCGCTGTAGAGCCCTTGCGGCGTTTTGCTGACGGCGCCGATCACCAAGAGACCGGACAAGGCCGCCAAAAGCGACAATTGGTTAGCGGTCGTCATTGAGAAACAGCCCACCAGAAGCGGATAGAAGAGCCGTCCACGACCGGAACGAGCCCCGCCGGCGTGAGCCCTTTTACGGTCCAACCCAAATTCTCGAGTTGTACTTTGAAATCCGATACACGACCACCAAAATCGCGGATATTTTCAGGATGCACCTCGATCAGCAACGCCTGAGGCAATCGTGGATGATCCCAAACCTTTTTGGCGCCCTTGATGAGTAACCATTCGCCCCCTTCAATATCAATCTTGACTATGCAGGATTGTTCGAGACATCCGCCAAAAAAATCGTCCAGAGAAACGCCTGTCAAGGGTAGGGCGGGTTCCCCCGGCAACGCAAATCTTCCCAATCCTTCATTTCTTTTTGACGGTAGACAAAACGAAACATTTCCTGAACGATCGCCGACGCAGGATTCATGGATTGTCACCGACGAGATCTGATTGGCAGCAAGGTTGTGCCGCAGCTGCCCGGCGATCGCCGGGACCGGCTCAAAAGCATCCACTCGACGCATTCGCGCTCCGAAGAACACCGAATAAATCCCATAGTGCGCGCCAATATCGAGCGCGCGCTGATAAGTCGCCAGCCGAGGCTCGAGGAAACGGAAAATAAAATCATCATATTCCCGTTCATAATAAAGCCAGAACCCGGCCAGTTCGGTGGGATTAATGCGGATTGTCTGTCCAAAATGTTCGACGTTGCGCCAGCGGTTTGGCAAACGCAGTACGACACGTTTAAACTGACGCTGAACAAATGGGTAACGGCCCAGCGCCCTGTATAGCGCGTCCGTGATCATCGGCGGGCCTCCATATACAAGGAATAGGGTCGGTGTTGCTCACGGTCAATGCAACCTTCGGGAAAACTCCCGATCCGCCAACTTTTCATCTGAATATCCTTAAAGTCCGCCGCGCGCAAGCATTGCTCCAAGGTCTCGACGTCAAACCCACCGTAATGTTCACCATTTTGAACAAACACATGACTGAGCGCCTCCATCTTCGTGGTGAACAGAGATTCCGGACGCTCTCCACCGCATCCCAGATTGTTAAGCGCATTCCAACCCGGTTCGAGGTACGCCCGCAGGTAAACGGCTGCATCCGGCACAATCACGCGCAAAATTCCACCGGGCGCTAAACAGCGGAAACAATCGTTCAGAAACGAAGCGCGTTCATCCACGGGGTGGAGGTGCTCAAGAAAATGTTCAACGTGAATACCTTTGCAAGAGCCATCCGCCATCGGTAAAGACCGTCGACAATCCGTCGTCAACGTCACTCCCGGATGGTCGAACAGATCGAGGTTGACCCAACCCACCTGCCCGAACGGTCCGCACCCGACGTTCACGCGCCATTTTCCATTTGTTTTCAGCTGCCGCAAAATGCGCTGGTCTCGCGGCCGCCAGCGGTTCGACCAGCGTGCCATCGCCGCATTGACCTCGAAACGCAAGTGCGTGACCACTTGGCGGTTCACGGGCAATCGCTTCAGCACCCATCCTCCGGCCCATTGTTTTAAACTTCGGCGTTTAACGCTCACCCGATGCCCTCACGTGCTGTTCGCCGTCTGAAAGATCATGGGAAGGTCTGACTATCTTTTGGATCGCCTGGACCCAGCACCGACTTTCACGCTCCCAATTCCATCCGTCGCGGGCCGCACGAAGCGCCGCGGCTTTGGTTTGTTCCAAATGTTCTTTCGATTCCATGCAGGCGCTTAGCCGGTCCGCCAAACCTTGAACATTTCCCGATTCGTAAACAAAGCCAGCATCGGGACAGGTCCGCATAATATTTATTTGTCCGGGAGTGTCGCTGGCGGCAATCGCCACGCCGGCCAACAAATAGAGGAACAACTTGTTGGACACGGTCAGACGGTGATTAGGCGTCTCTTTCGTTTCCAACGCCAGGCCGATATCATGTTCCGCTGCACGCGACAGCAATTCGTCGGGATGCACCGGTGGATGGAAATATAAATGAAAGTCGGTTCGATAGTCCTTCGTCAGTGCCAGCAACGTCTGCTTCATGCTCGCCGCACAGGCTCCGCGCAAATGAATCTGCACGGGCCCGGGCAGAAGACCGGCTGCCCGAACAGCGTCTTCGATGCCCCGGCCCGCACCGATGGCCTGCGAATACCAATAAAGCGAAAGCGCGGGACCCCGACGGTCTTTCACTTGGCCATCCAACCTCGCACGGTCCGCCCAAGGAAACACGTTGTGCAATACGAGCGGCCGGCGCCCCCATCGTTGTTCGGCTTCCTGGGCGATCCCCTCGGAAGCCGCGCTGATATACGCGCAGCGCGGCATAAAATGGCGTTCGAGTTCCGCGATGCGGCGTGCGGCGGTTGACGGGCCAGCGTTGTCGGACTCAACGCCGCGATAGCAATCTTCCATGTCGTATCCGATGCGCGAAGACGTTCGATCGGCCGCATATGCCGCAGCGGCCAGTCCTGCCGGATAATGACCGATATAGAGATCGGCTGCTTCCGATGCCGCTAAAGCGGCGAGCTCGGGATAGATTCGATGCTCAGCTTGCCCGCGAAGTTGGCTGATCGCGCTAAAACGTTCCGGTATCCATTGTGCCGCATGGTATCGCAGTCGGCTCCAGTGATATAAAAATCGCTCCGCACGCCGAAGCTGCGACCACCCGACGGTCGAAATCTTCCAGCCGCGTCCGCGCATCAGTTGGGCGTCGTATTCGCGAAGATGTTCGAATGACCCTTGTCCGCAAACCACGCGGACCGCGAATCCGGCGGCGAAAAGGGCGTCGGCTTCTTTCACCACGCGCGGCGTCGCGGACAAGTAGTCCGGCGTAACAATACAAATGGATGGAGACCTTTTATTATTCACGCGGCTTTTGCTCGTTCAATATTTAGGCTCTGAATAAAGGCCGAGCGAAAATGCCGCCAGCTCCAGCGCTGAGCGGTGAGCAGCGCTGGTCGCTTCATCGCTTCTAATGCGCCGGGATGATCGATGCACCAGCCTAGTCGCGTGGCCAGGGCTTCAACGTCCCCCGCCGGCGTTATAAACCCGTTCTCTTCATCTTGGATCAACGCAGCGGCGCCGGCATTGGGCGTCGTCAAAACCGGCAATCCCTGCGCCAGTGCTTCGGTGACAACAGCGCCGAACCCGTCGCAAAGTGTTGGGAATACGAGCGCCGCCGCGCGACGGTAAGCCCCGTTCAACTCCTCCCGCGAGACGGACCCATGAAAAAAAACGTTTTCCCCCAAACCGCCTCGGCATACATCCGGTAAAAGCATGCCTCCATAAAAATGCAGTTCTGCGCCCTTCGGGGATCCAAGTTTTTTCCAGGCCGACAGCAGGTGATGCGCCCCTTTGCGTACAGATACCGGACCCGCATAAATGAATTTCAACGGATGCTCCAACATCGGCAGTAGGTTTGGATCCACAGCGTGCGGCGCTCCGAGCGGCACCGAGACAATCTTCTGAGGAGATATTCCCGATTCCACGAGCGTCTGCGCAATCAGCGGTGAGCAGGTCATAATTTGGCTAGCGGCTGACGCTTCTTCATCCCGACGCTGGTCGCGTTCAATGCCCAAACGCAACAAACGCAATGTGTTCGGCGTTTGCAGTTCTGGAAAACGTTCGTACTCGGCGTCCACCCAGCGCCGGCGAAAGGCGGCGTGGGGGCTGACGAATACCACAATGCCGGTTTTTCCCGTTTCCCGCGCCTGCCGCAGTGCCGCGAGTGAACCATGTTCGATACCCATAAAGCCGCCATAAGCTGGGCCCGCAAGTGCCTTCGCACAAGCTCGGTCCAGGCCATATTCACTGCGAATAAAAATCCAGTCGACGAGCGACGCCGGCAGCCCGCTGCGCGCGGCTAGCGTCCGCGCGATCTCCCAGCCGGGCCGCGTGTGAATAAGGCTCTCCGGGACTGTCGTAATCCGCCGGCGGCTTAAATAATCGTCGGCTCGCTTGGATAGTTGGCCTATGGCTCGTCGCAAACCCCGAATCACGGACTGACGATGATGGTCAACGTAAGCGGTATAGTACGCGCCAAGGGCGTCGGCCTCAAAGAGCGCGCCGGCCATGTTTTGCCAGTATTCGTTGTAAGCAGCGGTGCCGATTAGGAATTTCATGCGGCTCGTTTGTGTAGACCGCGATATTTGCTACCCAGCAGCCACCCGGCCGCACGCGAGCCGATGGCTTGGCGGATCATGCCGCCCACCTTCGGCCGAGTGGCTTCGAACCCGGGGCGCAGGTGATAAAGTCGCCCAAGACACTGTTCGAATAAAAAATCATCTTCTCCGAGCAGTTGCCGAGCGGCGGAGTCGTACACACTCGCCAAAGCGCGCGCCCGCTCCGGCGTCAGTATCCCCTCTCGTTGACAACGCTCTTCGATTTGACAGGCATTACGAAACACGTCGCGTGCAAAGGCGAGACTGTCCCGGTTGGACAAACTGCTGGGCCGATGAAGACGACGGTAATGAGCGGCGGCCTCCGGTACATAGACGAATCGACCCCCCGCCAGCGCCGCATCTTGCGCAAAGCGGGCGTCTTGAATAACGGGCAAGGATTCATTCCAAAAGCCGATTCGTTGAACGATTGTTCGCCGATATAGCAGCGCTGCCGGCGGGACCCAAAACTCTGTCAACCAGGCCACGAGAGGATCGGTGCTGATTTCATCCATCGTCCGGCGAATGGCCGAACCCAGGACAAATTGTCCGTCGCCTTTTTCCTCCAGCAACCGGTAGTCGGAAAATGCCACATCCGCGTTACTTTTTTCCAAAGAATCTAATCGCCTTTCGAGAGAACCGAGTTCCAGCCGATCGTCGGCGTCTAAGTATTGTAAGTAGCGCCCGTGAGCGAGTTCTGTTCCCCTATTCCGGGCGGCGCTGGCTCCTCGATTGGCCGTTCGTTCCAGCTGGATATGCGGCCGCCAGCCTTGCAAGTGGTCTGCGGTATCGTCAGTCGATCCGTCATCAACCACAATAATTTCCAGTTTGGCGATGCGTTGAGCCAGCACGCTTTCGATCGCCTCCGATACGAAACGGCCGGCGTTATAGCAAGGAATAATCACTGAGATGTTCGGGATCCGGCTCATGCGGCGATTTCCCGGTAGAGTCCCGCCATGTCT
>JBBQYF010000070.1:0-12054 GCA_038208955.1 Elusimicrobiota bacterium | reverse complement strand
TGAGCTCGGCGGCATTTCAATTGTTAATACGTATATTCCCCAGGGGCACCTGATCACGTCGCCTAAATACGCGTACAAACTAGACTGGTATAAGCGCCTGCGCCGGTATTTCGAAGCGCATTTGGACCCGAATAAGCCCGCCATCTGGGTCGGCGATATGAACGTCGCGCCTCGCGACATCGATGTGCACCATCCCGAAAAACACAAAAATCATGTTTGTTTTCACCGCCATACAAAGGACGCCTATGCGGAAACGTTGGCCTGGGGTTTTACCGACGTTTTTACATCACTCTACCCGCACCGTCAACAATTCACCTTTTGGGATTACCGAATACTTCCCGACGGTAAATCGATTGTGGATGCCAATCTGGGGTGGCGCATTGATCATATCTTGGCCACCAAACCGCTGCTCGAAGCCTGCAAAGCGGTCGAAGTAGACCCCACCCCTCGGCGTGGCCTTTCACCGTCCGACCATACTTTCCTGTGGGCTGAATTTAACGTTTAACTTTTGTACGGAAAAATCCAAACGATTTGAACTCCAAGTTAATTGAGATTAATGTGAGTTGACAGTTCTTAACATCGACAGTAAACCTAATGCGTGAACAAGAACCTCTCCCTGCCTCGTCTGGCCAGCTTACTGCTCAACCTCGGCATCGGCCTGGCAATCCCCGCGCAAGGGAGCAACAGCCGCGAGGCGCTTCATCCATTGCACTGGAGCCAGCAAGAGGCTTTCGAGTGGCAATCGCACGGTGATAGCTCGATAACCCCTCTGAAAGTCATCCGCTGGATCGGCAACAAGTTACTTGATACACCTATCGCACTAACCCACCCCAAAGCCGAATTTCAACCGACGATCAACGTCCAACAATCGCATGTCCGCGTAATCGGTTCCATCGCCTACCGTTTTTAAATCCCCATACCCGCCTGAGCCAAGCTGCTCTCCATTGCTCCGATAAACCAGGTCTATATCTCAAACGTAGCACGGCGTTAGACCTGGTCTAAAGAAGCAATAAAACTTGTTTCCATCTTTCGACAGGTAATATTGGCGTTCACCAAAATGATATTTTTTAACAGAGGACTGGGAGCGTCAGGACCAAAAGCTCATGGAAATAAGCCCCAAAAAAGGCACAATGAGTGTATTGTCAACGATCGAACAACGAATGTCGATCTCCACGCCGATTGAGTTCGTGGAGAATGGAATTTACGGCCCCGTGGCGGAATGGTAGACGCAGCAGACTTAAAATCTGCCCCTTGGTAACGAGGGTGCCGGTTCGAGTCCGGCCGGGGCCATGCCTTTTTTGCCGCTGCTTCATGTTATGATTAATGCAGATAGCACACTTTTTTCGGAGGATTCTATGAAACGAACTTCTTCAGGCGTAGCACTATCCATCTTATTATTAGCGGGCTGCGTTACGCCCGGCCAAAAGACCGCTGTGGGAGCCGGCGCGGGGGCGGCCGGGGGCGCAGGATTGGGCGCCATTATTGGACACCAGGTTGGCAATGAAGCGGGTGGAGCACTAATCGGCGCTGCGGTGGGCGGCCTTCTGGGTGGAACGATCGGCAATCATTTGGATAGACAGTCGCGCGAGCTGGCTGCTGTGGCGGAAACCCAGCGTACTGAAAATGGCATTCTGACCAAGCTCAAAAATGATTTGCTCTTCGACACGGGTTCAGCGGATTTAAAACCGGCGGCGAGCCAGAGCTTGTCCCAAATTGGCTCCATTATCCGTCAATATCCGGAAGACCGCGTAGAAGTCGTGGGTTACACGGACAACACGGGTAGTCAGTCGTTCAACCAGACCTTATCACAGAACCGAGCGAGTTCCGTGAAGTTGGCCCTCATCAATGCCGGGGTGCCTTCCAGCAGCATTGAGGCGGTTGGACAAGGCGCGGCGAACCCAATATCCGATAACAATACCGCGGCAGGACGCTCGATGAACCGCCGGGTGGAACTCGTGATTACCGCCGATCCCTCAAAAGTAAAATCGTAAACCGATCCTCGTTCGCAATTTGCAAAGACCCCCCAGGTGGCTTGGGGGGTCTTTTTTTTGAGTCACCCAGTCATTTCGGAAGTGACGGCGCGGGCGCAGAGGGTGGGGCCGCTACCAACTGCACGGCAACGGCAGGCGGTTCGGACTGAACGAAGCGGACTGTCGACGGAAGGTGCATATCATCTTCTGAAATTACAATGCGATCAGCGCCCGGTTCCTGGCCGTCGAGATTGAGATGCACGTGCATGCGGGTCGGATCAAGCGAGGTCATCTCGCGCTCCAGGCCGGAAAGCGTCAGCTTGATATCGTGAGGACTGAACGTTTTGAGGACCAGCCCTTCGGGAGTATTGCGCGGAACAAGCGACACGACGTAGGTGCGAGTTTCCGGCTTAAACCCTTGAACAAACATCAGCCACAGCACGAAGGATAGGGCACCGGCAAAGAGTTTTTCCGTCTTGTTGTGTGTGAACAGCCGTCGCCACCATCCTGCCGGCCTGCCGCCCTCCACACGCAAGAACTCGGCCACGATCCGCTCCAGTTCCCCGGGATCGTTCACGAGCCGCAAACTCCCGCGATGGGCCACCGAGATCGTTCCGCGCTGCTCGGAAACCACGACGCACAAGGCATCGCTGATCTCGGACAATCCCAGCGCCGCGGCATGGCGCGTGCCTAGCCCCGCCAAAGCCACCAAATTTTTCGATAGCGGCAGGTGCAGTCCAAATTTTCGCAGCCGGCCGCCGTCAATTAAGACGGCGCCATCGTGGCCATCGGAATGCACATCAAAAACACTCATCAAGAGTGCCGCCGATAATTTGCCGTCCAGTTCATCTCCGCCCTCCATGTGGCGGTCCAATAAATCTTTTCCCCGCAGCACAATTAACGCGCCGGTTCGCTCATGCGCGCATTGACTGAGGCACCGGACGAGCGTATCGGTTGTGTTGGATTGGAAGGGCTGCAACTGAGGCCGCGCGCTCCAAACCGCCAATCGCTCAAAGAAACGTCTCAGTTCTTCCTGAAAAATAATCACGACAGCGATAATGAATACCGCAAAAAATCCGTGGAAGATCCAGGTGGTGAGCACCATTCCCATATGTCGGGCGAAAATATAGAGCGCGCCCAGAATCAGCATACCGCGCGCAATCGCCGCGGCTTTAGTCCATTCGAAGAGACGCAAAATAGCGTAGATAAACACGGAGACGACGGCCATGTCGAGGACGTCGGCGATTCCGATCGAACGAATAGTTTCCCACAGGGCATGCATGGCTATAGGCAGATTGTAATCAAATAATTTAAATTATGATCAGAATGCTATGACGGTTAATCGCCCCCGAATTCTCTATCCACAATGGCGCTTTCGACGCGCTTGGCTGGGAGTCGGCTGTACGATCGCGGTCTTGTTCAGGACCGGAATATTACAGGCGGTGCTGGCAGCCCCCACGGGATTTCGTGGCGTTCAGCATGACGCACAAGCGGTACAACTCTCCTGGGATACGCCCCCGGCTGACCTCGGATATTTACTCTATGCTTCAGTCGATCAACGCTCACCCGAATTTCATCAAGAAAACGAAATTCCCATTCGCAACCAAAGCTTTATCATTTGGGATGCCCCGCGAGGAAACCGAAAATCCTACTTGTTCTATCTCGTCGCCGTCGATGCAAAAGGGATGAAAAGCTCGCCCAGCCCCACGATCCGCGTGACGCTGAATCCCCGACCTTCAGTCGGATACTCCGCGGGGAATCCATAGCGCAAAAGAATCCACCTGCTCACCCAGGCGGTAATGTGCTTGAATCCATTGCTGCATGGGCTGCCGGTAATAGACACATGACGGACATCCATGATCCATGCGTACAAGGATCGCTCGCGGAGGCCGCCGCACGAGTGCGGCCAATGCCTCGCGGACCATCTCGTCCCCCACGATAAACGAGACATTGGCATAGCTTGTCGGATTCCAGGTGTTCGTTAGAAAGTAAAAAATGCTGTCATCGCTAAAAATGTAAAACGGTTCACCGGGCAAGACGACCTTTTGAATGGCTCTCGTAACACGACCTAGCGTCTGGCGTTGACCATCCGCCAATTCCGCGTCGCCTAGTCGGAGCCCCTCCCCTCCGCTCGAGCTTTTCATTTGCCACAAAGGATGCCTCGCGTGTTCAGCGATTGACCGGAGGCTAAACGGCCTCATCAACAGGGGCATCAAAAGTATAAGACCCCCGACGGGCGGCAAGAAAGCGGTCCAGGGCGTCGCCCGACGCCTTTTCGTCCGGATGTCCGCCAACCAGCGGTCTAACCAAAGAACCGCCAGCACCCAAAAAGGCGCCGTGGCTTTTTGCCAATGATCAATGTCGGTCCGTCCCATGACCACCACCCCGAAAAAAATCCCGGCCAGCGCTAAGAGGAGAAGGGGATCCTCCGTTCGCCGCCAGCGCCCTTTAGTGATCTTGCCTACCGACCAGGCGATTGTCCCCCCGTACAAAAGAAATGGAAACCACCAGCGTTGCCAGATATTGGCCGGCGAATAAATACCTAACGGGTATTTGACGAAGCCGAGGAGTGGTTCGCACAGCAGCGGTGTCGGCTTTCCCCATGCCCGCAGCAGCGTATTTCCGATGAGAAAAGTGTTGCGGCAAAAATCACCCCATGCGTGATGCAGCCCAAGATAGAAAAAAATCGGCGCCCCGACCAGCGACCAGCCGACCGTGTACGCGGCGAGTTTTCGGTAAACGACCGCCCGTTCGGCAGGAACACACCACAGCAAACCGAGAAAGGATAGAAGGCTTGCCGTCGAGAGTATGCCACTCTCTAAACTGTGAAACAAAGCGGCGGCGGTGCAGACACCCGCGACGAACCAAGCGGCGAGCGCCCTTGTGGGACGCGTGGCCAACACGGCGGCAAACGCAATAAAGGGAAGCGTCACACGATAGGTGATCAGCAGATCTTGTCGCCCGAGAAAGACCAACGCCAAAAATAGGGCCCAGCCCCAGTATTCGACGCAGAACAACGTTAGGAAAAAGGCAGCCATCGCGCCCAGGGGTTCAACCCATAGTCCCCATTGCCGGTACGCCGACCAATTTCGGCCCAGAAGATGCGTTGCGATCCAAGGCTCAACCCATTCGAGCCCCGGCCCATATTGAAAATAGATATCGCGGTAGGCCATGGCGCCATGCTCGCGTTGTTGCTGCGCGGCAAGGACTAAACCGTCATCAGAGGGCAGGACCAGGTCAGCGGGGAGGGTGCGTGGTAACGCCCAAAAAAGAATGAGCGAAACGATCCAGACCCAGATGGGTGGCCGGCGCAGCGGCGGCGGCACAACGTCAGTAGGGCTAGGGTTTGGTTCGGGGGCGGGCCATTCAATACTCTCGCTCATCCAAACTGCGGACGCAATCACAAACGGACAAATCCCCAAGGGGATCGCGACCAACGATAGGAAATTGGGCGGCCACAAGCGCAGCCAGAAGGGCACGCCCAACCAGGGGATGAAGAGGACTGATGGCCAACGCGTCAGGGTCTGGCGAAGGCGCTCGGGCAACAAAACAAAGCGTCCGGCTCGTCGCGCGGCGGCTTCGAGCAGTACCGTTAAAAGGGGGATGCCCGCGCTGAGCGACCAGTAAATAGCGAGTTCCTGGTGCTTAAGCGCCCCCATCGTCTCGAGCGTCCAAGGTCCGTGCCGCAACCCGGGGCAACCCACGGCCGCATGGACGGCCGCCCAACCCGCGCAAACCGCTACCCAAAAGGCAAGGGCGAACGTCATCGGCCTTTATAAATTACGCAAACCGATGATGATGTCAAAGTACCAATGCCGCCGGGATTTGTCGATGTGCAAGTACCGTTCCAGCAGCGCGTACCATTCGCGCAGCGGTCGCGTGCCGGAATGCGTGTGGTACCAGGCAAACCCAAAGCTGCGTTCCCACAGATGCCAAATGACTTCCCAAAGCGCCGTTTCATGCGGAAATGAAATGACAAGGCGGCCGTCCGTTTTTAAAACGCGTTTGATTTCCGCCAGAGCCACGTCGGCCTCCGGCACATGCTCGAGAATTTCCATCGCCACAATGTTGTCGAAGGAATGGTCGGCAAAGGGTAGTTTTTTAACGTCAGCCTGGTAGAAGGGGAATGGAATGACACAAGCTTTCATATCGACGCCGCTGCCACGTCCCAAAAATCGCAGAAATGCGCCATCGGGCATGGTCTCGCAAGGTTGTCCGCAACCAAGATCGAGCACCGAGCCTTCCTTGAGCAAGGCGGCGACTTTCCGGTAGCGACCCGTATGATAGAGGTACCGGACTTTTTGCATCGTTTCGTCGAGACAGAGCACGCCCAGCATTTCCAGGTATTGGCGGGCGACGGCGGGGGTCAGTTTACTCACGCCTTGTGTCCGGTCTTGAAATACAAAGGGTATTTCCACAACCTTCGATGGCCGCGCCTTGCAATAAATCTCGAGCAGAATTTTATACCCGCGGGGTGACAAACGCGGGCGTACGCGTTCCCAAAGACCGCGCGACAAAACAAAATAGCCGCTCATCGGATCGGATAGCGAGAGCGACAACAGACGGCGGCTAAGTGACGTGGCGCCCGTGCTGATGAGGCGGCGATGCCAAGGCCAGTGGGAAGCGCCGCCACCGGCCACTCGCCGGGATCCCACGGCAAGCTCGGCCCCCTCCTGCACGGCCTCGATCAACGCGGGAAGAATGCGGTCGTCATGCGATAGATCTCCGTCGATTACTCCCAGACAAGATCCTTGGGCGCGCTCAAACCCTTCTAACACGGCCGAACCAAGTCCCCGTTTTCCCAGCCGGCGGTGGACCATCATCTGGGGGTACTCCAAGCGCAACTCTTCGGCGACTTTCCACGTCATATCCGGGGAATCGTCATCGACGACGATCAGTTCGTGAGGAACATCGCGGAGCCGCTCGGCCAAGCCGGAAATGAGTGTGCGTATATTTTTGGCTTCGTTGAAGGTAGGAATGACCAGCGAAAAGAGTGGAGCCGCCATTCCTACGCCGCGTCGGGGGGGTGGTTGCCGGTAATCAAACGCGCGCCGCGGTTGCGGGTAAAATAATTCCATGCCCATTGCGTAAAGACCAGCAGGCGGTCTTCAAACCCAACCAAATACATCAAATGGATAAACAACCAAGCGAGCCACGCCAACACACCGTCAAAGCGAACCCAGCCCAAATCGGCCACCGCGGCCGCGCGGCCAATCGTCGCCATGCTGCCGTAATCTCGGTAGCGAAACGGTTCAATAGCCCGCTTCTCTTGCCGACCCATAATTTGCCGGGCCACGTATTTGCCTTGCTGAATGGCCACGGGTGCCACCCCCGGCAGGGGTTTTCCATCGGCGCCGGCACACTGGGCCAAGTCGCCGATCACAAAAATCTCAGGAAACCCGGGCAATGTTAAATCCGGCTGGACCGCGAGGCGTCCGCCGCGCTCGACAGGCCGGGACGTGGGGGTGGCTAAGGCGCGGCCAAGCGGAGACGCTTGCACGCCGGCTGCCCAAAGAACGGTTCGCGAATCAATATGCTCCTCTCGATCGTTGCGTTTGACGGTTAAACCGGTTTCGTCGATACCCGTGACAAACGTTTTTGTCCAGACCTCAACACCGAGTTTCGCCAAAGCCTTTAGCGCCTTGGCGGAGAGTTCGGGCGGATAGATTGGCAACACGCGGTCGACGGCGTCAACGAGCATAATGCGCGCCGAACCGGGGCGAATGGACCGGAATTCCTGGCTCATGGTGTCGCGCGCAATTTCGGAAAGCGACCCGACCAGTTCGACGCCGGTGGGTCCGGCTCCCACCACCACAAACGTCAGCTCAGCGGCGAGCTTGGCAGGATCGGTTTGGCGCTCGGCGCGTTCAAAGGCCATCAACACTTTTCGCCTGATTTCCGTCGCTTCTTCGACCGTTTTTAAACCGGGAGCAAAACGCGCCCATTCGGGATGGCCAAAAAAATTGTTTCCCGAACCGGCGGCGACGACGAGCGTGTCATAGGCGATTTCCCCATCGCGCAACACCAGCGTTTTTTGGTCGACGCGAAAATCAACGGCTTCGCCCAGGAGAACATGAACGTTCTTCTGGCGTTTGAGGATGTAGCGCAGAGGAGAAGCGATGTTGGCCGGAGACAGTTCGCCGGTCGCAACCTGGTACAGCAAAGGCTGAAATAAATGAAAATTCCGGCGATCAACGAGGGTCACCTTCAGGGGCGCATTTTTGAGCGACCGGGCGACATAGAGCCCGCCAAACCCACCGCCAACGATCACGACATGGTGTTCCAACATATTGTTCTATCTTAGCCGAAAGGATGCTTCAAATGCGATATAATCCTCCTTGTCGACTGGTCGGCCCCGGGGAAAACTCGCCAAAACCCATCACTGCGCTCGAAAGGATCTTTCATGGGACAGGACAGAAAAAAAACGCATGCCATTGGCATCGACATTGGCGGCACCAAGATTTTGGTCGCCTTGCTCGATGAAAAATTTGCGCTCGTTTCGGAAATTAAGAACAAAACAAAACCCGAAAAGGGTGACGATAATTTTTTAGACACGATTAAAAAATCCGTTACGTTTGTTCTAAAGGATGCCAAAGTAAACCGTGGGGACGTCATCGGGATCGGCATCGGCTGCCCGGGATTCATTAATCCAGAGACCGGATTCATTCTGTCTTCCGCCAATATTGGATTTTTGAAGTCTTATCCCTTGGCTAAGAAAATAGCGGCGTTGACGGACTTGCCGGTCGTCGTCGGAAATGACGTGCAGACGGGACTCTATGGGGAGCACCAGTTCGGCGCCGCCAAAGGGGTTCAAAATGTTATTGGGATTTTCCTGGGCACGGGCGTCGGCGGCGCGATGATCTTGGATGGGAAGCTCTACCGCGGATCGACGGGAAGCGCGGGAGAAATTGGCCATATGCGAATCGACCCGATGGGACCGCAATGCGGGTGCGGACGCCGGGGATGCCTTGAAACCTACGCCGGGCGCCTGGCGATCGCCTCCGAAGCCGCGGTGGCGGTGGCGCGCTCGCAGGCTCCGCACTTGGCTTTGGAAAGTGGAACGGATATTCGTCGGATCAAAAGCGGCACCTTGGCGCGCGCGATTAAAGATGGGGACCGGACGATTGAAGACCTGATTCGCGACAAAGCGCGGATCATCGGCGGCGCGATGGCCAATCTCGTCAACGTCTTAAACCCCGAAATGATTGTCCTAGGAGGCGGCGTGGTGGAAGCGATGCCGCAACTGATCGTGCGCGAGGCTGAACAGGCCATGCGGGATCTCGCGATTCCCGCGCTCGTTAAGCATGTGAAGGTCGTCGCGGCGAAACTTAAAGATTATTCGATCGTCTTCGGCGCCGCCAAGCGCGCCAGCGACCGCTTCGGAGCTTCTCATGGCTGATACCGGCGCTCTGCGCCAAACCATTGCCGTTATCGAAGTGGGATCGAGCGCCATTCGTATGGTGATCGCCGAAGTCGGTCCCAAGCTCGAGATTCGGTATCTCGAGAATCTCCAGAAACCGGTGTCCTTCGGCAAGGACGTGTTTACGAGCGGCCGGTTAAGCCACGAGGCGATTCGCGAAGGCATTCAAATTCTTGATAACTTTCAGGCCGTCATGGAGAGTTACGGGGTCAAACGCATGCATGCGATCGCCACGAGCGCCGTCCGCGAAGCCGCGAACAAAGACAATTTTATCGACCAGGTTTTTGTGCGCACCGGCATTGATGTCGAGGTGATTGAAGGCGCCGAGGAGAACCGCCTCGACTTAATCGCCGTTGAAAGCGTGCTGCAGGGACGCTTCGATTTCGACGCCAAAAACTGTCTGATCATGGAAGTCGGTACGGGAAGCACCGAAATCATCCTAACGAGCAAAGGCGCGGTGGTCCTGACGCGCACATTGCCGATCGGGCCCCTCCGACTTCCCGACCAGGTCGCCGCTACCAAGACCGAGCCATTGGCGCTCCAACGGCTGCTTAAGCGCCGCATCCATTCTATCGCCGAAGAATTCGGCCGCGAATACAATTTAAATGAAATCGACACGCTGATCGCCATGGGCGCGACTATGCGTTTTGTTTCGAAAGAAATTCAGCTTCAGCAACCGGCAGATAATCTTTCCCAGTTCAGTCAAAAAGATTTCTTGGAAGCCGTCAAAACCGTCGGGAAATGGTCGGCGGACGAAATCGCTGATAAATATGGCATGCCGTACGCGGAAGCCGAAACACTCTATGTCTCGCTTTTAATTTATGCCGATTTCTTGGCTGAAACGAAAGCAGAACAAATTCTCGTCCCGATGGTCAGTCTGCGCGATGGATTGCTCTTGGAAATGGCGCAGCTCGTCTCGGGTTACAAGCGTACCGACTTGTCGCGCCAAGTGCTGCATTCGTCGAAAAACCTCGCCCGGAAATACCGTTATGATGAACCCCATGCCAGTGTCGTGACGCATATGGCGCTCAAGCTTTTCGATCTTTTACATGAGGATCATGGCCTGGGCTCTCGTGAACGGTTGCTGCTCGAGATTGCGGCCATGCTCCACGACATCGGCAATTTTATTTCCCCCTCGAGCCACCACAAGCACGGTCATTACCTGATCAATGCCGCCGATATTTTCGGCCTGCGCAAAATCGACAAGGAAATTGTCGCCAACGTGGTGCGTTACCATCGTCGTTCCCCGCCGAAGATGACGCATATTCCTTATGTATCCTTGCCGAAACCGGAACGCGCCGTGGTGTCCAAGTTGGCCGCCCTGCTGCGCGTTGCCGAAGCGTTGGACGCGAGCCATCAGCGCAAATGCCGGGACTTTGTTTTCGAACGCGAAGGCGATGCCGTGAACCTATGGGTTCCGGAAACGTCGGGCGACATTGCTCTCGAACGCCAGTCGCTTTCCCGCAAGTCTGACATGCTCTTGGACGTTCTGGGAACCTCCATTCAGCTCAAGCAGGGCACCCCCATCCTGGTTAAGTCGTGAGCCCTCGTGGATAGATTTTTCGATCGCGAATTTTCTGCCCTCGAATTTAACGCGCGCGTTTTGGCGGAAGGCCTTGACGCGTCCAATCCCTTGCTTGAGCGGCTAAAATTTATTGGCATCGTCAGCTCCAACCTCGATGAATTCTTTATGGTGCGCGTGGCCAGCTTGAAAGCATCGCAGACGCCCCTCGGACCGATCCGCAAAAAACTCCAGGAACTGATCGCGTGCCGCAACGATTATTTCCTGAAAACGTTGGTGCCCGAAATGGCGTCAGCGGGGCTCACGCGCCTCCCGCTCGAATCCTGCCAGCCCGCGCAGATGGATTACCTGTATCGGTATTTCCACAAAGACATTTTGCCCGTGCTCACGCCCATCGCCCTTTCGGATGAGCGCCCCCTCCCCGTGCTGGCGAATCTTCGGATTCATCTCATTGTCGGATTAAAAGAGACCGCTCGTCCGACGGCGACCCGCTACGCCGTGGTCGAAATTCCGCACAAAACGTTTCCTCGGATGCTTTTTTTGCCGGCGGAGGATGGCCGTCCGTTTGTCTTGCTCGAGGATTTAATCGCGTCATTTGCCACGGAACTTTTCCCCGGCTACGACGTCTCCGAAAAAGGGTTTTTTCGGCTGACCCGAGGGGCCGAGCTCACGTTTGATGAAGAAAAGGATGAGGATTTCATGCGCGTGATGACGGAAGCGCTGAGAGAGCGCCGCACCGGCGACATCGTGCGGCTCGAAGTGTCCGCCTCCGCCGATTGGTCGCGGTTTCTGCGCGACCGACTTGCGATAGACCCAGAAGACATTGTCGAAAACCAAGCCTGGTTTGAATTAAAGACGATTTCTCAGCTGGCCTTCCAGCCGGGTCTCGAGATCTATCAACGCCCAGGCTGGGAGCCGCGTGTGGTCCCTGATTTCGAACGCAACGATGATATGTGGACGGTGTTGAAACAGAAAAATGTGTTGCTCTCGCATCCGTACGAGTCCTTTGACCAAGTGATTCACTTCCTGGAAACCGCGGCCGACGATCCGGACGTTCTGGCCATTAAGCAAACGCTGTACCGCACCGACCAGGATTCGCCCGTCCTGCGCGCCCTGGAGAAGGCGGCCGAGAAGGGTAAAAA
>JBBQYF010000069.1:0-12100 GCA_038208955.1 Elusimicrobiota bacterium | reverse complement strand
GCGAATTGGCGATTGATATTTCACGTGAACAAGGCACTCACTTGGCGGTCTTTCGAGGAGACGTGGATATGCAGCCTGCGGAGACGGTCGAAGGGGAAGCCCCCGCGCGGCGGCTGACGTCCGGTCATGAAGGTATTGTGCGCCGCGGCAAGCCGCTGGTCTTATTGACAAGCATCAGCCCGCGGATGCAAGCCTATGACCATTGGCGTGCCGAATTGCCCCGGAGACTGCGCCTTCTGCGTCAAACATGGACGCCCTTTACCGTTCTGTACCGCGCCGATTTTCGCAAAAAATTTATTGCCCCGCTTCCTCCGCCCTCTCCGACTCGAAAACTTCCAATTGACGGGGCTTCGCGGGGAGTGCGCTAATGCAGTTGCCCGAGGAAGACCTCGAACGAATTCTCGAAGCCGCGCGCGTCGTAAGCTCAACGCTGCGGCTGCCTGAACTCTTGCAAACCGTGACCAAATTGGCCGGTGAAGTGGTTCACTCGGAAGCCGCCTCGATCCTCCTGATGGACCCGACGACGGAAGAACTTTATTTTGACGTGGCGCTTGGCGAGAAAGGCGAGACGCTGCAACAGGTCCGTTTGAAAAAAGGCGAGGGGATCGCGGGTTGGGTCGCCGTTCACGGAGAACCCGCGCTGGTCAACGACGTGACCCAAGATCCCCGCTGGACGCAGAAAGGCGATCAAAAAAGTTTGTTCAAAACCCGGTCTATATTGGCCGTCCCGATGAAGGTCAAAGACAAACTCATCGGCGTCATGGAGGTCATTAACCGCGCTGACGGGACGCCGTTCAATCGGTTGAATGCGCAGGTGCTCGAAACGTTCGCCTCCCAAGCCGCCGTGGCCATTGAAAACGCTCGGCTTTTTGAATCCATTCGCCAGGAAAAAGAAAAGATGTCGACGATTTTGGGGGAAATGTCGGAAGGGGCGGTGCTCTTAGATCCTGACGGCGCCGTGCTTTTATCGAACCCGTCATCGGAGCGGCTCCTCGCCCGCTCTTTGGAAGACGCGCGATGGTCTGAGATTGAAAACGCATTTGATGTGAAACCGACGTTGGACGAGATCCGCACCGTCCTGGGCGGAGCCGGGGGGCTGGAGTTACAGCGCAAATCGCCGCCCAGCCTGATTCTCTCGGGCGTGATCAATCAAATTTGCAACGACCGGGGCGTGGTGACGGGGTACCTTTTTGTTTTTTCCGACGTTACCGAAGAACGACGCGAAGCGTTGCTTAAGAAAAATTTTCTCGCACTGGTTTCGCATAAGCTTAAAACGCCGCTCGTCGCCATCCGTGGGTTTACGCCGCTCCTGCTTGAGAAACCGGAAGAACTGACCGCGTTCCAACGAACAGCCATCGAAACGATCGATCGTAATAGCCACCAGCTGGCCAGCCTCGTTGAGAAACTGGTTTGGTTCGCCGCGCTCGAAAGCGACCAGATTGAATTGACGCTATCGAAACAAACGGTGGCCTCGATCATCGATATGGCGGTCGCCAGTTTGGCGCCGCTCTTGCACACGGCCGAAGCGGAGATTCAACTGGATCCGTCGCTGGCGACGCTTCCCGAATTGACCGTCGATAAAATTTGGATGAAAGAGGTTTTCCGGAATGTTATCGAAAATGCCGTAAAGTTTAGCGTGAATCCGCCTTGCCGGGTGCGCATCTCCGGACGGCGGTCCGGAGAAATGGTTTCCCTGGATTTTGTGGATAATGGCCCGGGCATTCCGTCGGAAGAACGCGAGAAAATCTTTCTAAAGTTTTACCAGATCGAAAGCAGTTTCACGGGCCAGGTGCAAGGCATGGGTTTGGGCCTGGCGCTCGTCAAGCGCGTTGTGGCAGAACATGGCGGCCGCGTATCGATCGATTCCACCGTGGGCCAAGGCAGTACCTTTACGATTTCGCTTCGGCTGTAGAACGCCGACGGCACAATGTAAAATACCTTTCATCATGAATTATAAACTGATTACAGAAGATCCGAAATTGCCTGCCCTGTTGACGGCCGGGGATTACGCGGACCTGTACTGGGAAGATACGTCGACCCTGGCTATTCGTTGGGAAGAAGGCAAGGTCGAACGTTATACGTCCGGCCAGGAATGCGGCGCGGGGTTGCGTTACGTCCAGGGCGAAGAGAGCCGCTACGCTTGCGCCGATGATCCCGACGTCTCCACGCTCGAGCAATTGGCGCGAACGCTCCGTCCCACGGCGCGAGCCGTGGCGGCCAGTCCGGCCGTCATAAAGCCGGAAGCGGTGCGTCTCTTCCGTCCCACCATTCTTAAACCCCTAGACAACGTGTCCCCCGAGCAGCGCGTACAATTGCTCGCCACCGCTTATCAAGCGGCCTCGCTTCCTCAAATCCGTCAAGTCTCAGTCAGCTATGGTGAATCGATGAAACACGTCCGCATCTGGACCTCTGAGGGAGGGATTACAGAAGAGTGGCGAAGTTCGCTAACCTTTTCGATTAGCGTCGTGGCTGAAAAAAACGGCTTACTGCAAACGTCCTACGAAGCATTTAGCGGCACAGGAGGGTTTGAGCTTTTTGACCGGCACAATATTGCGGCGCTTTCCGCCATGGTGGCGCGTCGTGCATTGCGCAAACTCGATTCTCCTGCCGCGCCATTGGGCGAAATGCCGATCATTATCGCCGCCGAAGCAGGCGGAACATTGATTCATGAAGCGATTGGTCATCCGCTCGAGGCCGATGCCGTCCAGAAAGATGTGTCGCCGATGTACAAAGGTGCGGTCGGCAAAGTGGTAGGCAACGAAAAAGTCAGCGTGTTGGAAGATCCGACGATGCCGGGTCAGCGCGGATTTTACGCTTTTGACGATGAGGGCACGCCTGCCGAACGCGTGGTGCTCATCGATCACGGCGTTCTCAAGACCTATCTGTATGATCGACAGACGGCGCGCAAAGACGGTCTGCGTTCCAATGGGCACGGCCGCCGTGAATCGTTTCGCCATCGTCCAATTCCGCGCATGGCCAATACGTTCGTCGCGCCGGGGCCCGACGATCCCGCGACCATTCTCAAATCCATCGAGCATGGCTTGCTCGTGACCAAAATGGGCGGCGGCCAAGTAGAACCCGCCACCGGCGATTTCGTTTTTGAAGTGGAAGAAGGGTTTCTGATTCGAGGCGGTCAGGTGACCGACATGATTCGCTCTGCGAACTTGCTCGGCAATGGACCGGATGTCCTCCAAGCGATCGACCTCGTCGGAACGGATATGGGTTGGTCCGTCGGCACCTGCGGTAAAGATGGGCAGGGCGCACCCGTCTCTGACGGATTACCGACCTTACGCATCCCCCGAGGAGTCGTCGTCGGAGGACTCGCGTAATTTTTCGCAACCCAATTGCGCGAGGGTGCGTTTACCAGAGGTAGTGGGATCGGTAAGTTCCTGCTCCCCAAAAGGGTTGTCTCCCCCATTATTGTAGGGTAGACTCGGGCACGATGAAGATCGGAATTCATCCCGCTGTCCGTGAAGGCCTTTCCTCCGCGCTTGAAGAGGCCGCGCGTTTGCATTGCGAAACGTTGCAAATTTTTACCCACTCTCCGCGACTGTGGCGAGCCCCCAGAATTAATCCCGCGGAAGCCCTCGTCTTCAAAAAACGCCGAACGGAGCTGGGTCTGACGCCGCTCGTCGTGCACACTCCCTATCTTCCGAACCTCTGCACCCTCGACGAAGAGGTGTATGCGCGCAGTTACCGGGCGTTGATCTCCGATCTAGAAATTTGCCGCTTGATTGACGCCGATTACTTTGTCATCCATCCGGGAGCTTATTCGCCAGAGTCCAGCCGTTGGCGCGGCTTGAGGCGCTTGGCCGATGCGCTCCGCCGCGCCATCGAGTTTGTGCCGGCGCGAACACAAATCCTGATTGAGAACATGGCGGGCGGTGGACGCCGGGTCGGCGACCGGTTCGATCAAATCCGTAAAATAATGGATCTCGTCGGAGACGATGAGCACATTGGTTTGTGTTTGGATACGTGTCATACGTTGACGAGCGGCTATCCCTTTAGTTCCGAGGCCGAAGTTTTAAATACGTTAAAGATTATCGATAAAGTGATCGGTTTGTCCCGGCTTCGTGTCATCCATGCCAACGATTCGAAGGCGATGGCCGGGTCGCAACTGGATATGCATGAACATATCGGTAAAGGGCATATTGGGATGACTGCTTTTTACACGTTGCTGCATGACCGGCGGTTGGATCATGTCGCGATGATTTTAGAGACGCCGGCGGCACCGGCGTCGGCCAATCGTCGGAATCTCGCCGTCCTGCGCCATTTGCGCGCGAGCACCATGCCGCCTGCCCTTCCTTCGGAGAAACGATGACGTCGCTCTTTACCACCGCGGAATCAACGGCCGGCGGGTTGGCGCCCCGGTTCATTCGTGGTGCGATTCGGTTTTTGACTCCTTGGGTTCTCGCGTTTTTTGTTACGCTAATTTTACGCCGATGGCTGACGCTATTAATGACGGGTCTAGGCGGATCCTTCTTTTATGGGGGGTTGGGAATTCTTTTGATGATCGGATGGGAAAAAATTCTCCATCGCCGCCGATCGCTTCGGCCGTTTCATAGCCAGATCCGTTATTTTCCCGTGCTTCATTTGCTCGGCGAATGGCGCCGAACCCGCCCTTCGCCCGCTCTCTTGGAAGTGGGTTCCGGCTGCCTAGGCTTGGGCGAACTAATTTCCGAGCTATTCACCGGCTGCGATCTGCGTTTCGACGGGCCGACCTCGACCAATATGATTCCCGTGGTGGGATCAGCAACCGCGCTGCCCTTCGAGGACCGGTCCTTTGATGTGGTGGTTTCCGTCGATACCCTGGAACATATACCCAGTCGCGAGGACCGGGCTCAGGCCTTGTCCGAAATGCTGCGGGTTTGCCGGGGCGCGGTGATCGTTGGCTATCCCTGTGGTCCGACGTCTCAGGCGGCCGACGCCTCGCTAGCTGAAGAGTATCAGCAACGTGGCCTCGCCGTTCCGGGGTGGCTCGAGGAGCATCTTCGCCATGGGCTTCCTGAAATGGATTTGCCGGAGCGTGTTTGCGGGACGCTGGCTCACATTCAGCGCCATCCAAGTGAATCGGTCGCGTCGCACCTGTGGGTCATGACCCGCGAGTGGCATCCTTTTACCTCTTTTGTTTTGTCCTTTCTGCAAGCCGGTGCTCCGGCTTTACTTCGTCTAGGCTTTCAGCTGCTTTCACGCCACACGCCTCGGCCTTACCGGCAGTTCTATTTGCTCACGCCTCGACAATAACCGCCGCTCTTAGGTCGTTTAATCTTCCCTTGCGGACCGCCAAAACCTGCTGTAGGCTTGGGCGGGTGAAAAAATATGAGAATTGCACGTGATAACAGCATGATTTCATCGGATAAGTCCCTCGCGCCTTACGAATTGATTATTGATTCTCAGGCGCCGATCGGTGAAACGTGGCTGGAACTCTGGCGCTACAGGGGACTGCTCTATTTTTTAACCTGGCGGGATATTCTCATTCGCTATAAGCAAACGGCGATCGGCGTTGTGTGGGCGGTGCTGCCTTCACTGATGACGATGTTGATCTTCACCATTGTGTTCGGAAAATTTGCACGGCTCAACTCGAGCGGTGTGCCCTACCCGATTCTTGTTCTGGCGGCCACGCTCCCATGGAATTTGTTCGCCAATGCGCTCTCGCAAAGCGGCGGAAGTTTGCTCGCCAATCAGCAGCTCATCAGCAAAGTTTACTTTCCACGCCTGATCATCCCGCTGAGCGCCGTTCTCGTCAGTTTGGTTGATTTCCTCTGTTCGTCGGGACTGCTCGCGCTGATCATGGGAATTTATCATTATCCCATCACCTGGCGGATTCTGACCTTACCCTTCTTCTTGATCCTCGCTCTCGCCACCGCGATGGGTGCGGGATTTTGGTTGGCGGCCCTCAATGTGAAGTATCGCGACTTTCGCTATGCCATCCCGTTTATTGTTCAACTAGGGCTTTATATTTCACCGGTCGGTTTTGAAAGCGATCTGGTTCCTCAAAAATGGCGATTGCTTTATGCCTTAAACCCGATGGTGGGCGTTATTGAAGGATTCCGCTGGGCGTTGCTCGGTCGAAATATCCATCTTTATCGCCGTGGCGTTTGCTTGTCGATGTTCCTGATGATGATTTTGCTCGTAAGCGGCTTGCGCTATTTCCGAAAGGTCGAACAGGAGTTCGCGGATGTCATCTGACGCTTGGGCCGTACGCGCCGAAGGGTTGAGCAAAGTCTATAAGATCGATCACTTGGCCGAGCGCTATACCGCGCTGCGCGACGTGATTAGCCGACGCGTGCGAGGAATTTTGCGCCCGCGAATCCCCGTCCAGCCACCCCACGAAGATTTCTGGGCGCTCCGCGACGTATCGTTCGATCTTGCGCGAGGTGACCGGTTGGGAATTATTGGGCGCAACGGCGCTGGAAAAACAACGCTGCTCAAATTGCTCAGCCGTATTACAAAGCCAACCGAAGGACGCGTGCGCTTGCGCGGCCGAGTGGTCAGCCTTCTCGAAGTGGGCACAGGGTTTCACCCCGAGCTGACGGGACGGGAGAATATTTTTCTCAACGGCGCGATCCTCGGCATGTCGCGCGAGGAGATCCGCGGCAAGTTTGACGAAATCGTCGCTTTTGCCGAGGTCGAACGTTTTTTAGACACCCCCGTCAAACGCTATTCCTCGGGGATGTACGTGCGTCTTGCCTTCTCAGTGGCCGCGCATCTAGAGCCTGAAATTTTGCTCGTGGACGAAGTATTGGCTGTCGGAGACGCGGCTTTTCAAAAAAAGTGCCTAGGCAAAATGGGCGAGGTTGGACGCAGCGGCCGGACGCTGATTTTTATCAGCCACAACATGAGCTTTATTCAACGTATTTGCAACCGCGGGTTGCTGCTCGACAAGGGGCGAATCGAAGCACAAGGGTCGGTTGAGGACGTCGTGCACCAGTATCTGGCCCGCCAGGAACGGGAGCAATCCCGCGTCGACTTAACGCGCTTCATCAATCGCTATGATCCTGAACAACGCCTGGTCGTGGAATGGATCGAACTGACCAACGGGGTGCATGGTTCCTTTGCTGTTCCCTGGGACGAGCCGCTTCGAATGCGCTTGCACATCCGCACGCGTACGCGTTTGTCGAATCTTTCGCTGGCGGTGGGCTGCGAAAGTGTCGACGGCGCGCAGCTCTTTACGGTGCGCAGCACAGACGATCACACGAAACTTTTTAACTTTGATGAACCCGGTGAACATGAAATCGACATTACGATCGAACATCCACTGCGCGCGGGTGCGTACAACCTGAGCCTGGGGGTGTCGATGGGCGACGCGATTTATTATTACAACGCCCAGGCCGCTCAGCTTGAAATTATTGGCTTCGGCAAAAAACCTTATCTGGAACGCAACATCGGAATGATCCATTGTCAGTCGGAATGGGAGACTCATCGTGCCGCTTAAATCGCTGTTGCGGCTCATTCCAGGAATGCCGGCTCTCGCCCGCCAGGTCCGTCGGCAACGCGCCTACCGCCTGTTCCAAGGGGATTTCCGACACTTTCAAAAGCTAGAGGCTGAAGAATCCGGTGGTCTGACCGTGATAACGGAAGACCTCTATCCTTGTCTCGACGATAAAACTCCCGCCACGGGCTTTGACCGGCACTACGTGTATCACACCGCTTGGGCGGCTCGGGTCTTGGCGGAGACACGCCCCACCGAACACGTGGACATCGCTTCGAGCCTTTACTTTGCAGCGATGGTGTCCGCTTTTATTCCAATTCGTTTTTATGACTTTCGCCCCGCGGAATTAAAACTTTCTGGGCTTTCCTGCGACGCCGCGGACCTCACGCGTTTGCCTTTCAAAGATGCGAGCATTCCCTCACTTTCTTGCATGCATGTTTTGGAACACATCGGCCTGGGGCGCTACGGAGATCCCCTCGATCCCCGCGGTGCTTGGAAAGCGATGCAGGAGCTTAAACGTGTGGTCGCTGGTGATCTTTTAATGGTCGTACCGGTGGGCCGGCCGCGAGTATGTTTTAATGCCCACCGCGTCTTTTCCTTTGAGCATGTGATGCGCGCGATGGACGGATTGACGCTGCATCAGTTCGCTTTAATCCCCGACGATCCGTCGCAAGGTGGATTGGTTTTGAATGCGGACCCCGCTCTCGTCGAACGTCAGGAATATGGTTGCGGCTGTTTCTGGTTTAAAAAACGATGAGTACATTTCTCAATCGCTGTCGACTGTGGTGGCGTTACGGCCGTGATCTGGCGGAGGCGGCCTGTGGGACCTTAAGCCAGCCCCAAGCCTACACAAAGTATCGCCTGATCAATCGCTTGCGAAAACAAACGGGCTCGCGGGTGTTCATTGAGACTGGAACTTTTCGAGGAGAAACGGCTGCGCGCTGTGCAGCAGTTTTTGATCAAGTCATCACCGTCGAATTGGACGATGGTTTGGCGGCCTCGGCCACGCGACGTTTGCACGTGTATAAAAATATCCGCGTGCTTCAAGGCGACGCGCTGCTCATGCTCCCCAAAATCTTCCAGGACCCATCCGTCCATGATGCGTTCGTTTTCTTAGACGGCCATTTCTCGGGACCCGGAACGGCCTGTGGGGATTCCCCAGAACCCGCCGCCGATGAGCTTGCTGTGCTCTCCCGTTTCCAGGACCGGATTAAAGTAATTGTGGTGGATGATTTTCGCTGCTTTGGTACCGTTCCGGGGTTTCCTAGCAAAGCCGCTCTGCTTGCCGGAGCGGAACAGTATTTTCCATCCGATCGCTACAAGCTTTCCGTGCAATGGGATCAGTTGTGGATCGTCCGCCGCTCCGCAGGTGGGTCATGGTGATTCTTTACGTCGGCATGAAATTCGACTACGGCGATCCCTCGCGCGGGCTTAGTTTCGAGCATTGCAACTTTTATGAAACGCTCCGGCGAATGGGCTATGACCTTCTGTACTTCGATTTTCCCACCTTGTTGGCCCTCCACGGACGCGAACGAATGAACGCCATGCTGGTCGACTTGGCGCGGCGCGAATCTCCCGATCTGCTCTTCAGCCTGTTGGCGGGGGATGAAATCGCTCCGGAAACCATTCAGGCGATCACGGAGGCAGGAATCCGGACGATCAATTGGTTTTGTGACGATCACTGGCGGTTCGAATCTTTCTCCGCGCGTTGGGCTCCTGCCTTCCGGTGGGTCGTGACGACGGCCGTTTCCGCCCTTCCAAAATATGAACGGATGGGAATTCATCCGATAAAAAGCCAGTGGGCCTGCAATCCCTTCAGCTATCGATCGCTTTCCTTACCCCTCGCCCACGACGTCACTTTTATCGGCCAGCCTCATGGCGATCGTCGTGAGTGGATTAAGCGATTGGCGGATCGGGACATTGTGGTTAAGACCTGGGGCCAGGGCTGGGAGAACGGACGTCTCGATCAGGAAAGCATGATCCGCGTCTTTAATCAAAGTCGAATAAATCTCAACTTGTCGAATGCTTCGGCGACCCGCCCCAGCCTTGTGCGGCGAGCCTTTAAACGTTTAGGCCGGCCGCTGATGCCGTCGGTCGCCAAATCGCAGCAAATTAAGGGACGCGATTTTGAAGTGCCGGGATGTGGGGGATTTCTCCTCACGGGCCGAGCGGACAATATCGATCACTATTACGAGGTCGGCCGGGAAATTATCTGCTATGACAGCCTGCCCGATCTCGTTGACAAAATTCGCTATTACCTGGCGCACAACGAAGAGCGGGCCGCGATCGCAAAAGCCGGCTATGAACGCACGCGTCGCGACCACACGTATGTTCACCGATTGGTCGAGATTTTTCGCGTCATCGGCATCGCCTGTAAAGAACCACGCCTCTTGCTTGATCGACCAGAACCCGCGGGTCAGATCCGGGAGGCGGCATGAGCGCGGTTCCGGTCTCGCTGATTATCCCAACATACAACCGCGGCGCCGTCTTGCGGCAGGCCTTGAACCGGGCCCTGGCGCAACGTTATCCGAATTTGGAAATTATTGTCGTTGATCAAACGTCTGCGCATCCCTCCGACCTTGAGGCATATTTGCGTGACCCGGCGAACCGTTTCCAATACTATCGCTTAGCGCATCCATCGGTCACGGTGGCACGCAACTTTGGTATTCAAAAATCGCTGGGACATTGGATCATCTTCATAGATGATGACGTTGTTATTGAGCCCGACTTTGTGACGACCATGGTGAAGCATTTCGCAACCCCTTCCGTCGGTGGCGTTATGCCATTTCTAAAGTCACCCACGTCGGGTCAGGAGAGCCGACAGTTGACTGAAGCCGCCAAGCTTTTTGAAGTCCAAGAGGCGATCAGACCCGGTTCCGTCGTGCCGACAAGTTGGCTGTCGAATTCCGCTGTCGCTTATACGCGCGATGCTTTAGTAAGAGCGGGACTCTTTGACGAATATTTTCAGGGCAGCGCCTGGTGTGAGGACGCGGACATGTCCGTCCGAGTTCGTGCCCTTGGTTTTAAACTTCTATTCGACACGCGAGTCAGCGTCCTCCACTTAACCGACATTGAGGGAGGGTGCGGCAATCGCAACTCCGAGCATCAGGAGCAAATTACCCAAGAGCATCTGAATTACTATCAATATTTTGTTTTGAAAAATCGCCGCTTTCTTGGCTCCTGGACGGTAGCAAAAAATCTCTATCGGCAATATCGATACTTTGCGTTCAATCGGGCAATTCTCCAAAAGGGTATCGGACCTTTGTGGCGGAGACAGAAACAATATGCGGTGTTGTTAGCGACGGCGTGGCAGGATGCGAGGCATGCCTTAAAAGCGGCGACCGCAGGATCCAAAAAAGCCAGTCCCGGAAGACTTCGTTTGACGGTTCCCTTTCCCAAAAGGGGACTGCGGTGAAAACAATACAGTCGTTGGGATGGTATTTCCCGGAGGCCTCCGGAGGAACGGAAGTGTATGTTGAAGGGCTGGTGCGAGCTTTTCGACCCTTGGGAATCGAGAGCGTTGTGGCCGCCCCCTACGCCGGGTCTGCGCCAAAGTCCTGCTTGCAGTCTGGCATTAACGTTTATCGCTATCCCGTGCCAGCCAATCTCCCGCTCCACCAAATTCGTGGACATCAACCACCCGAAGGGTTTGACGATTTCGCCGGGTGGCTCGAAAAGCAGCAAGCCGAACTCTACCATCAACATTCCTGGACGACGGGGTGCGGCATTCATCACTTGCGCCGCGCGAAACGCCTAGGACTTCATACCGTGGTAACGGTTCATACGCCCGGAAACATTTGTTTGCGCGGCACCATGATGCTGGGCGGCAAAGAAGCTTGCGATGGGAAAATCGACGCCGACCGCTGCGGCTCGTGCTGGAGTCAAGCGCAAGGGGCCCCGGCGGTCGCCGCGCAATGGGTCGGAAATTTGCCGACAACCTGGCGGAATACAGCCACGCGTTTCTTGCCGGAGTCCAAACTAGCCACCTTTCTCAGCTTGCCCGAGCTCGTCTCCTGTCATCAAGACACATTGCTTGAGATGGCAGAACTTTCAGATCGTGTGGTTGCCGTTTGCCAATGGCTTTTCGACGCTTTGCTCGCTAACGGAGTGCCGCGCCATAAATTGCTTTTGTCACGTCAAGGCATTTCCACGACTGCCTCTCGACCACCCCTTTCGCCGAGGATTCAAAAGAATTTACGCATCGGTTTTCTCGGGCGTTGGAACCCAGTTAAGGGATTGCACGTTTTGGTCGAGGCTTTCCGCCTATTACCCATAACCGCCCCCGCTGAGCTTGTGATTCATGCCTTGGATCAGGGAGACCATTATGAAGAATACCGGCGCAAGATCGTCGGACTGGCGGAGGGAGACCCGCGAATTCGCTTTGAGGGACCGGTGACCAGGGACGCCCTTGCCGATACACTTTCAGGGTTTGATGTTCTCGCGGTTCCTTCGCAATGGCTGGAGACGGGGCCGCTTGTCGTTTTGGAAGCGCAGGCCGCCGGAGTTCCGGTCCTGGGTTCTGACCTCGGAGGGATTGCGGAATTGGTTCAACCCGGCATTAATGGAAAGCTCGTTGCAGCCGCCGACGTCGGAGCTTGGACAAGGTCATTCGAGGAATGGCTAGCGAGTCCCGAAACGCTAACTCAACTTTCTCCTCGGAACGCCGTC
>JBBQYF010000068.1:0-12116 GCA_038208955.1 Elusimicrobiota bacterium | reverse complement strand
CGATCAATCCCTCCGATCTTGTTTTCCTGCGCAACCAATACGGCATCAAAAAGAAACTGCCCGTTGTTCCGGGTTTTGAAGGGTCCGGCACCGTGGTAGCTTCCGATGCCGGCTTATATGGCCGTTGGCTTATGGGAAAGCGCGTGGCCTGTCACGCGCCGGAGGATGGCGACGGCACCTGGGCCGAGTTCATGGCGGCGGGGGCGATGGGCGTCATTGCGCTGAAAGATAAAGTGACGATCGAGCAGGGCGCTTCTTTATTGGTAAACCCCCTCACCGCCTGGGCACTTTTAACGATAGCGAAAAGAGAAAGTCCGAATGGCTTTGTGCAAACGGCGGCGGGCAGCGCCTTGGGTCAGATGATTGAGCGTCTCTCCCGCCGCTGGAATCTGCGATGCATCAATGTCGTTCGTCGGCAAGAACAGGTCGAGGAGCTGAAAAAAGGTGGCGCCGCCCAAGTGTTGAACTCGAGTGAGGCGGATTTCGAAGAGACTCTCAGAGCACGGTGCCAGGAGCAGGGAATCCGCCTTGCTTTCGACGCCGTCGGCGGCGACCTCACCGCGCGTATTCTAAACGCTTTGCCGAACGGATCTAAAATGATCGTCTACGGCGCTTTGGCAGGCAAGAACTGCGAAGCCCGTCCAGCGTCTCTCATATTTGAGGACAAACGCCTTGAGGGTTTTTGGCTCTCCAAGCAACTTCCCCAATGGAGTCTCTTGAAAAAGATTCGGATGGCCAGCGGAGCCCAAGATCTCATCGCCAGCGACTTGGCGACGCGCGTTCAGGCGCGGTTTCCCCTCGACAAGATTCAAGAAGCCATCGCGCTTTATAAAGAGAAGCGATCCGAGGGTAAAGTATTAGTTATCCCAGAGACAAATCCAGGAGGTTCCCATGGAAAAGCCAGCTGATACGCAACATCCGGTTAATGAACTCATCAGGCGTCGTTGGAGTCCGCGCGCTTTCGCGCCAAAGATGGTGGAGGGAACGGTTCTCGCCAGCATGCTAGAGGCGGCTCGTTGGGCGGCGTCATCTTTTAACGAGCAGCCCTGGTACTACCTGGTCGCTACGAAAGATCAGCCGGAAGAATTTTCGCGCATGCTGGCCTGCTTGGTTGACGTCAATCAATCTTGGGCCAAAGGCGCGCCCGTCCTGATGCTGTCCTTTATGAAAACGAATTTTTCCCATAACGACAGTCCCAACCGAGTGGCCATGCACGATGTGGGAGCCGCTTCCAGCACATTAGCATTGGAAGGAATGACGCGCGGCGTTTTTGTGCACCAAATGGGCGGAATCCTTCTCGACAAGATCCGGCAAACCTACGACATCCCCCCCGGCTATGACCCGGTAGCCGCCATCGCGCTAGGCTATGCCGGTGACGTTAAAACCCTGCCCGAAAAGTTTCAGGCTGCCGAAGTAGCGCCGCGCCAACGAAAGCCCCTCGCGCAATTCATCTATTCAAAGATGTGGGCAAACCCCGCCGAGTTTGTGCAGGATGTTGCGAAAGACTAGAGCGGAGGGTGGTTGGACCAGGCCCCACCATCCTATTCATCTTTGTTGAGCTCGGCGCCGCCGCAGAGCCCATCCCGCCGGAGTCCAGAGAAACCGGGGTTTGAATTCTGTGCTAGGGGGACCGATCGAGACTTACTGCCAGTCGATCCACAATCCTGGCAGAGGGCCCGGGACGCCGGATTTCCGTCAGCAAGGTTGTGCCGGCGCGCAGCGTGGAAGGCCGCAGCCGCAGGGCGACATACCGGAGCGTCGTCCAGGGTTGATGAATCAGTCCCGCGATGAGCAGGAAGACCATGTACGGAGCGCAGACGATCGCCTCGACCGTTATATACATGGCCCAGAAAACACCGTTCAGCGCAGCGAAGACAACAGCGACCCCGCGGGTCGAGAGGGGCGCCACGCGTGGTATCGGAGAGTGGAAAACATCCGCGCGGCTCAAGGTTTGTACTTCGCTCACGAACAACCAGACTGCGAAGGCCGTCAACTTCGAAATGGGTCCGACACGCGTCGCTAGCGCTTTCGTCTGGTTATCATAGACGAACCCGAATGCGCGGCGCACGATCAAGTAACGCATCAGCGCCGGCCAGCGCGTCATCCAAGGCAGATAAAAGATGGTGCGTGTCTTCTTGCTTTTTCCGTTGATGAGAACATCCCAATAACTCCACCGTTGCGCCATTCCACGCACAGCAGTCAGCGCGGCATGGAGAGGTCCATCGGCGGCACAGTCCCGCCGCAGATCGCGATAGAGGGCATCGGCGGTGTCTTTCGCGTGCGGCTTAAATTGATGGAGTGGACCGTCCAGAATAAGTCCGACGAGCGGTCCCCACCATTCGATAAAACCCATGACGACTAAGGAACTCAACCAGACGACCGGCCACCACCAAACAGGCGGCAAAAACGGAACTAGAAATGGGCCCGCCAGACGCAGCAGCCCTATCCCCGTGGAAAGATGAATCGACGTCACAATCGTTGCGGCGATCGCGGTCTTCGCGGGACGACCCAAGGTGATCCGATGACCGCGCTGTAGGACGCTGAAAGAAAACCGGCCTTGCCCAATCTGAGAATTTCGTGAAAATTTCGGTCGAATGATCGGAAAAAGTGAGTGGCGACTTCGATTACTGAGAACCTTGATTAATCGTTGCCCACTAAACGCCGATAAAGAAGCCAGGGCTGCACTTTCATAGCGTATCGTTATTTTGGCAGAGACGTTTTCACGAGCCGGAGTTGAGCGAGAATGCGCGATTGCGCCCAAGTTTGGATCCGCGATGAGGCATAAAATCAGAAGGGATATGGCGATGCGAGATAATGAAGTCGGCATGAATGGGTCGAATACCTTACGCGGCAGCGTAGGACAAAATAAGTTTACAAGGTCAGCAAAAATCCATAAAGACCAAATAATTAATAGGTCTTTTGGCGAAACCCAGAGGTCGGGCTACAAAAGCGTCAACGAATCAGAACCAACTTGCCTTTCGCTACAGCTCCCGATGGGTCGCGGATGAGATAGAGGTAAAGCCCCGAGGCGACGTAACGACCGCTTTCATCGCGCCGGTCCCAGCTGGCTCTGTCGAGCGTGTTGATGATCCTGTGAACATAGCGGCCGGAGAGCGTAAAGATGTCGATCGACGAGCCTGGGTTAAGGTGGTCAAAAGTAATATCCACTCCCCTGTCGCTGTCGGCGCGCCAAGGATTTGGAAAAACGCGCTGATTGCCTGAGGCCTCAAGCGCGACGAAATTCACGGTCGCCTGCGCGGAGGCGGTTGGAATCCCGAAAGCGTCAATCGCGCGGACGCTGACTGTATAAGGGCCCGGTACCAAAGGTACGAGCGACAGGTCGGCCTGCACCCCGAGCGATGAATAATTAATGGAACTCGCTTGACCGGTGGACAACCCTTTTAATGAAGAGGCAGAAATAGTCGGCACAAAGGACCAGTCGAACCGTTCAACCGCGTAACCTGGGGGATAATTAACGGAAATAATACTATCGAGCGGCAATGTAGTCGGTAAACTCAAGATGGGCGGGGGAATAGACGCTACATTGCCTGCGCTAACTAAAATGCTTGATGTGGCCGCCGCAGAACTGCCGATTGTGTCGTAGAGCTGCAGCTGAGCCGTGTAATTTCCTGAAGCCAAATAAGTGTGATCAATTTGAACGCCGGTCCCGATCTGTCCGTCGCCAAAATTCCACGCATACTGTTGAAGCGCAGTTCCGACTTGTGTGGCTCTCGATCCTGAGGCGTCAAAATGAACGGGCAGCGGTGCCATTCCGCTGGTCGTCGAGACCGTGAAGCTGGCGATGGGTTTTGAAGGATGTGCGGGCGCTATCACGACGACCGCAATATTGGCGGAAATATCGCCGAACCATTCCACCCATTCTTGGACCATACGCCATTCGAAGTTATAGGTCCCCGGGGTTGACGGCGCTGTCGCCGTAAACGTGAATTTTTTTTGCGCATTTGGCGGAATCGTTTCGCCCGCCGTCAAGTAAACACGGTCGCCCGGCGCCGCCGGATCGACAATTGGCAAAGACCAAATGCGGTTGTTTTCCTGAGGATACTGAGCGCCCAATCGAAACTTCGAATTTTCCGTCCACGTGGAGGTCCCCATATTTTGCATGGTGACGGAAACCGTGTACGTTTGACCCGCGGTCATCGTCCCTGGAACGGTTTGGTCGAGGAAATGGGCTTGATTCGTCGCCGGCACGCTACCATTGACTGTTAGGATGACCGCCGGGCTCGTCACTCCGCCCAGGGAATTTGAGACGATAACTTTAAATGGCGCGCCATTATCGGCCAGCGTCGTCGGTGGAGTCAGATACGAGGAACTCGTAGCGCCATTAATGGCCACGTCATTTTTAAACCATTGGTAAAAGAGTGGGGCCGTGCCATTAGCCGTTACCGAAAAAGTGGCCGATTGCCCGACGCTAACCGTTTGCGGAAGCGGTTGAACGCCAATGGACGGCGCTGAGGCACTCGTGGTCACCGAAAGCGTCGCCGGTAAGCTCGTGGCTGTCCCGAGGGAATTCGTTACCACCACCGTAAATTGGGTGCCATTGTCGCCGATTGTTGTTGCGGCGGTCGTGTAGGAAGCACTCGTGGCTCCGCTGATCGCCGCTCCGTTCTTCGACCATTGGTACGACAGCGGAGCCGTGCCGGTCGCCGTCACCGAAAATGTCGCCGTTTGACCGACAATTACCGCCTGATTGCTAGGCTGAGGAGAGATAGTCGGCGGCACAGATAATGCGGTTACCGTCAAAGTTGCGGGTAGACTGGTTGCTGACCCGGCCATATTTCCGACCACCACTGTAAATTGTGCGCCATTGTCGGCCATCGTTGTTGCCGGGGTCGTATAGGACGCAGTCGTGGCTCCGCTGATCGCCGCTCCGTTCTTCGACCATTGATAAGAGAGTGGAGCCGTGCCGCTGGCCGTCACCGAGAACGTCGCCGTTTGGCCGACTGTTACCGTTTGTCCGCTCGGTTGGGGGGAAATAATCGGCGCGGTGGGTGGGGGAGGGGGCCCAGTGGCAGTCAGCTGGAACCAATTGACGAGCGTGCCAAAGGTTGCATAGGTAGTAGACGTGGTGCCATTGTTATCCACAACGAAACGCATCACGTGCGTCCCAGCACTCAAGGGAATTCCAACAGACGGGGCTGCGGTTTGCCAGGTACCCGAATTGTTGAGGATCGATATGGGACCGGTCAAATCTGCCCCATCAAATTCCACGTGCGCGGTCGATGGCTGATCGGTCGATGGATTTAAATATCTTATTTGAAGATTGTAAGTGGCTGCGGCAGTGACGTTTATACTGTATTTCAACCATTCCCCCGCTCCAATATGATCCAAACAAAGACTCGGGCTCACGTCGTTGCACCCTTGCGCTCCTGCAGCAATATCGACACCTGTGCCTGGTCTAAAGCTTGTGCCATCGACATTGGCGGTATCAATGTCATGGTAAGCTATGCCTTCTCCACCCTCATCAAAATTTTCCGCTTCGATGGTTCCGGGAATCGCCGCAGGTGTCCCTAAATACGGAGCTTCGGTGGGAACCAATACTGTCTGATCGCCGGTCACTAAGGGCGGGTTTCCCGCCGGATCCATAAGCCTGATCCGGTAATGCAATGTCTGGCCCGAGATCAAGTTGGCCGTTAATGGAATATTATGTCGCTTCCAAAATCCTTCAGGTGAAACGGTCGACCCGTAAGCCGTAGTCGGGCCGAAATCGACGGCAGCTCTGGCGACTTTCGGGCCCGCCGTGTCATCGACCGTAAACTGAATCGTTAAGCCGGATTCGGGTGTCGTTTTTGCTTTCAGACTACCCGAAAGAATTGAGGGTGAGTTGGTATCGATTAGAGGTGTTTTAGGGCCCATTGGAACATACAGAGGGTCTCCGATATTAATGTTGACCCATCCGAGTTTTGGAGTTGCCAGCATAGATGCTTCTGCGAAGCTGTATCCATTTAGTAGGTAGTAAATAGCCACGTTAGGGCGTTGATGGCCATCCGCAAACGGTTCTTGAATACCACCCAAGTAGGCGCTGGCGCCATGTTTTAACGCTTGGGGTCCGAAGGATAATGAGTTGGGATCGCGAATGGCCGACAAATAAAGATCCACGCTATCGAAATCCGAGGCCACCGACCCGGGCAACCATTCGTAAACGTCTTCATAAGTGCTAAAGCTATACCAACCTCCATAAAAAAGCGCCCGCGGAGCGGACGTCGCGCTCGTACCGTCCTGAAACAAAGTGCCGGGTTGGCCAATTAAATTAGAACTGCGTTCCCACTTCATGGGAAAAGGAGTTCCCGGCAAATAGTGCTCGGCGAAGGCAGTATTCTCATCGATCCCGTCATAGCTGCCCGTATCACCATTTCGAACATAGGCCTGTTGGGAAAGCCAGCTGTCGGTATAAAGTGCCGACAGAGCGCGATTTTCACAATCGATGTAAATATTTCCGTTGTAGGTATTGTTGGCCCCCGAGAGAAATTTGTCGGCGTACAATGCTTGATCGATTAGTTCCATCGCTCCGATGACGCCTCCAGGCCCGTCAAGTCGATTGACCATATAAATAGGCGAGCCGGAAAGTGAAATTGAATGGTCAAATTGTGACATCGCTGGATGGAAAGTTGGGTTTGGATCAAAGTAGGGGTTCAGCGCCGGATAAGGCGGGCCGCTGGAAGGCCAGTAAGTAGGAGCCGCCAGCGTTCCATCAATTGAGAAAACAGTGGGCGGAGACGTGCTCATTGTCCCGGCTCCAAACGGCAAACCATAAGAAAGCAAGATGATGTCTATTGATGACGGACCGAGTGTATTGAGTTTCGCAATAACGGGCAACAGTATTTCTGAACTGAATTGCGAGTAATTCGGATAGCCATTGGCTGTTAATACGGTAGGAGAAATATTTAACCCGAGAATATTCACCGAAGGAACGCCGCGTTTGAGCGCGTAGTAGTTCGCTACCTCTAGCGAATCTTGAACACCGTCGCCGTCGCTGTCGGCCGCGTAATTGCTGTTGTAAAGAATCAGCACCTGGTTGGGGGTTGGACCGGCGGCAAGAGCGCTGTGCACGATGCCGGCGCAAAGCAAGGTTGCGCAGAGATAGGTACCAATACGCATACCCTTTTATAGCTCTCAAATGTTACAAATACATTACTTTCGTGGTTCCGAATTATTAAGTTTGCGAGCAAATTCTGTGTCATAACATTCAAATTGTCATATTCCAATATTCCTATAAAGATTGGTTTGGAACGTTCAATCATTCGATGCTTTGAACCCCAAAGAGTTGAGGTTTTTCGTGGGCCATAAGTCTAAAAAGGTAGGCATGTCGAGTATATATCCGACTCGGTTTCTCATGGAAAAAGACGGTCTCTAGATTTTCGAAGCCAACGACGGCCTGCAGGGCATTGCGGCCGCGGAAGAAAAACTTCCTGAGTGGATGATTCTCGATGTCCTGATACCTGAAAGCAGCGCGAAATCCGATCACTATTCTAACCGCCAAGGGTCACATGCGCGAGGCGTTTGAAATGGCGAGGAATGTGAGGGGCACGATGGAAAAGTCTTTCGACTCCAAGCACTCCGGCTAAACGTTTGCATATTCTGTATAACAAAGCCAACCGCCTGGACTAAGCAAGATAGAATCGCCCCTTCGACGCTTCCAAGAATTGGCCGGGCCTTGCGTTTCGCCGCCTCCCCCAAAACTTTCTGCTCATCGGCTATCGATCGCTAACTACTACTGGAACAGTTGGATTGCTTGTTGGTGGGACGGACTACGGAATACCTGACACTTTAAAAGCTACCGAAAGTTGTGAGCGAGCGGTTGTCCGATGTATCGGGAGACTCGAATGAAAAGGCACGTGTCATTAATGTGCGATGTACCGTGAAGCCTTTCTAAACCGCAGCGTTTAAACGCGATAAGTCACTCTTGATTTGGTGCCCATATACGTTTTTATGGGGCACATAAAAGACCGCAAATAACTTTCGCCAGAAATTATATAAATATACCCGAAAAGGCAGGGAACCCTCAGGCGGCGTCCATCGCTGGTATATGAATTTTAGATAGAACGCTGTACGCAAATCGACATGCAACGCATGGGCAAGTCTTATTCCACTGTAGTAACCGTCATGCATAATGTCCCGTAATCGAGACTCGACCTCCGCTTTAGACCATTGTCGTCCTTCCCTGTTCTGAATCATGCATAGGTAAGATACAATCACGCCGCCAGTATTAGCAAAAATGTCAGGGATGACTATCTTTCCCCGCAGCCATAGAACAAAATTTCCCCAGAAAGTGGTAGGACCATTGGCGCCCTCGACGATGACGGGCGCATTAATGAACCAGGCATTCCAAAACGTAATAACATTCTCTTTGGCGCAAGGGGCTAGGATATTGACCTTCATTCGCCAAAAGCGAAACATTGTCGCACGACGAACTTTCCAATGCTGACCGATAGTCGTTTCTTCAAAGCCGCGCAAGGAATTGTGGTTGCTTGCGTTTGCTTTGAACACAAGCATAGCCGTCTGAAGATCTGGCGGCGTGCCCAATGGAAACTCAAGCACATAGGGTCCTTGTGCGTCCCTTTCTGCGATAGCCGACACCTTCGCACCGGCTTCGGTGAAGGATCGCACAGTTCCCCAGCCCACATTTCCATACCCCTGGACGGTGACAGTTTTACTTTGCAAAGACCCCTCGCTTTCCGCTGCCGCAATGGCAACACCCGCACCCGTGGCCTCGGGGCGAAAGGCGGAGCCAAAATTTTGTGGACTTTTTCCAGTAAAAGCTCCCAGCAGCGAGATATAGCCAACCTCGGGAGCCTCTGCATGTTTTCTAATCACCGCTTGAGCATACGGCAACTGCGTGCCATCGCCACTAAGACGAATAGTACGCAGAAATTCGAGCCGGTTTAGGGGAATACGATCAATAGAAACAGTACCCTGATCTTTGAGTATCAAGAAATGGTGAGCTATCCATTGAAGTCGGGCATCGGCGGCAACATCCATCAGATTAATATGGCTGGGGCTTGTGTTTGCATCGGGTGCTGGCACGTCAATATCGATGCCTGTATTGATCGGATGACCGGCCTTGATCCCTTCGCCGAGAATGGCCCAGACCTCTCCACGCATCATACGCGCATATTGACCGGCATCAAAACCCCTCGGGTCAACGGCAATTCCTCCTTTGGCACCCCCAAGCGGTAAATCGACTGCATTAACTTTAACCACCATGCCAAGGGCCAAGGCTGTGGCCTCTTTGATGTCAACTTCGGATCCCGCGCGGATGCCGCCTTTGCTTGGCTTGCCTAACTCTTGTTGCATGACCACACGGTAGGCTTCTCCCTTTTTGGGGTGATCATCGTCCAGGTAGACACCCCCGATGAGTTCACTATCGGGGTTATCGTGCTCGCTCCATTCGGCCATCCCTTGATAGATCTGCTAAGGTGTAATCAATTTCATAAATTCAGAATCCGGCATTCCTGCGATTCGGGCCGCATTGCGTATATGCCTTTGCATGGTTTTCAAAAAGATTTCGTTGCTTGACGGCGCGGTAAAAGTCGAACGCCAGCGGTCAATAATCGAAACGCCGCTCGACCCGATTCGGCGGACGGAGGCAGCAGCCCAGTGTTTTACGGGGGCCAGGGATACGATCAAGATATCGTGCGAAGCCGCTATGGTTGTTTGGATGATCGCCTGGCAGTCGAAATCGTGAATAGCGCTGGGACCGGAACGAGCCATTGGGCGCGGCATAAAAGCCTCGGCGGGGACCGATGAAGCCAAGAGGCTTAGAACAAGGTATCCCGTCAAAACGCGTTTAAACGGAGTTGGGGAAATAGGCATCATGACCAAGCACTGTCTCCATTTCACTGAATTCGTTGCCAAAAAATTTCTATGAAAGGAAATGTCGGCAGAGACGGAAGGCGAGCTGCAGCAATGCAGTCTTAGATATAGTTTAAGGCAAAATCATTCGGCAAAACAATAGGTCGTTAGTCTTTTACCCGCTGGGCCCGAGGATCGAAGGCATCGGATCCGACCTCGGCCAACTCCATAATACGGCTATAGATACACTCCGCGATGGTCAGTTAGATAAGATACGTCTATGGCTGATTTTAGCGACGTTTCTTACATCATTGTGAATTACTATTCAGCCGAGCATACGTTGGCTAGTATCGAGTCGATTGTCCAAAACACTCATCAGGTCTCCTATGAGATTTTGCTTGTCGACAACAATTCAGGGTTTGATCGGGAGACGGTTTCCCATTGGCCGCAGGTCCGCCTGCTCTTGTCGGATCGCAATCGCGGTTATGGCGCAGGCTGCGATTGGGCGGCAAGGCAAGCCCATAGTCGCTACCTGTTTTTTATTAACAACGACACCCGCTTGCTGAACGATGCTGGCGGCGAACTCGCTCGTTTCCTCGATACGCATCTCTCCGCGGCGCTCGCCGGTCCCCAGTTGATCGATTCGCGACTGCGTCCTGCCATATCGTTTGACTACGAACCCACGTTGGCGTTAAAACTTTTTGGTAAGGGGCTCCTCAAAGCGCTGACGTCCCGGCACTTTCCCCCAAGGGATGGCTCGGTCCAAACGCCCACGCTCGTAGACCTGACGAGCGGAGCCTGCATGTTTATTCGCACCGAAATCTACAGAGCGATCGGCGGTTTTGACCCCCAATTTTTTCTTTATTGCGAGGAGGAGGATTTGGCATTGCGCGTGCGCCGAAAAGGATACGAAGTCTATTTCGTGCCATCCGCAAGGGTCTTGCACATTGGCGGCGGCAGTTCAAAAAATATAGCTGCGCTGAAGAAGGAATTTTATATCTCCTTTTTCAAATTTTACTCCAAGCATTATGGCCCCGCTAAAACGGCCGCCGTTAAGGCGCTTTGCTTCCAGCAGTTTTTATTGCGTCTTATCTTCCGAAACGAAACGGCGTTATGGACTTCGCTCATCCGATGGTTTATCCGGGGTGCGCCCTCGAGCGAAAGCCTGAGATATGCTGTGGGCAATAGTGACGGCCCTCTCGCTCTCGCAACGGTTCCGGCGCCGGCCCGCCCGACTTAAAAGATGTGACGTCCCATCCCCGAGCAAGCTCGCAACCATAGACAAAAGATAATAAATCCGAGAATTACGGACACCCAAGGCTTCAATACGTCCCACGTGCTAACCCGTGTATCGGGCGCATAGGCTGTCGATGAATCCATAAAAGATTCGCGAGCTTTCAATATCGCGATAGGATTGTGAGCATCGGGCGAGGCGATATTAAAGCCACATCCCGCACAGGTAGAATCCGACTCGGGGGCCGTGGCAAAGCAAACTGGACATTTCATGACGCACCGCCACAATTTCCGCAGAATTTTGCCGACGCCTCCATTGTGGCTTGGCAGGAAGCGCAAAGGCGGTGAGCCTGCATTGGCGCCCCGCAAGACGAACAAAACTTTCCGCCATGCGACTGGACGCCACAGACAGGGCAATTAATCGCCGGGGCGGGGCCACCATTGGCGGCGCTTTTAACGGCTTGCTCGCGCTCAAGCCGATTGGCTTCTTTGGTCGCGTCTTGGCTCGCCTCGGGGGCGCAGGCGTCGCACATACCTCTTTTGTCATTCCAGCAATTGTCGGGGCAGACCCAATGACCGCAGGTCGCACACTTTTTGAAAAATACCATCGCTTCATGACCCGCCCGTTCGTAAGCGGCGTCGCGCTCTTTCCCTTCCAACCCCCGGCCGATCGTCGCCGAGGCCCGACCAACACCACCGGCCAGCGGGTTAAATATTTGAAACACATCCATTGCCGTCTTTAGAACATTTGTTTTCGAGGCAATATACTGGCTTTCAAAACCATCCCCGCAGCGATCGCACTTAAACCGGAATTTAAAACCGCCGTCGTCGGACAAATCTTCAACGTTATGGACGAACTTTGTTAATGCCATGAAGCCTCCTCTAAGTTTATTAAAGAAATCCCTTGTCTCGGCTCACAGTGTATCGCGACGTAGAAAAAGGGATGTCACGACAAAGCAATTTCTTTGTACGGAATTGTCAGGTTTTTGCACGATCCGGAGTTTCCTTTGCGATGAACGCTAGACATATCGCGAGCGAAGCCGTCCGGTTGACGACGGCGATCGGCGTCTGCG
>JBBQYF010000067.1:0-12200 GCA_038208955.1 Elusimicrobiota bacterium | reverse complement strand
CCAGCTTGGGCAGCATAAGATCTAAAATAATCAGGTCGGGCGCCTCCTTGCGAGCCATCGCCAAACCCATTTCTCCGTCCGAAGCAGACAGCACCTCATAGCCTTCTTTTTCGAGATTGTATTTGAGCAGGCGAACGATCTCTTTTTCGTCCTCGATGACTAGAATGCGCATAATGGTTTTCATGATTATAGGAATTATATTTCCAAGACGTGACGGAGACGTGACAGCGAGGCAACCGTGGAATGTCGGGTGGCGTGTTAGGCCGCGATCTTTTGTTCGGCGGGCGTCGGACTGTCGGCGGTCGGTGCTTTCGAAGCGGGAGAGGCGGCCGCTTTCGTGGCCGGTCCATGGGCTTTCATTTGCATCACCATGCGCGCGATGGAGTTGACGAAGAGGCTGATGAAAACGATGAAGGCGGCATGCAGGGAGGCTTGACCCCAACCGACTGAGCCCTCAAGTCCCCGGGCCGCGTAGATACCCAATAACGCCGCTCCCGATAAGGTAGCCGTTCCCAAAGTCTTTTTCCAATCGGCGTACAAGGCGGTGGCGACCGGCGTGAGAACAAAGAGCAGCCACATTGGGCCCCAGAACGTCCCAAGCAAATACACAAGAATGATATTGGCGACGAAGTTGGTGACGATGCGAGTCGCCCCGATAAACTTGGTTAAATCGGTTCGGCGGCTTGCCAACCAGACGGACGCCTCGTTGAACGCCACCTGCAAGATAACGAGCGTGAGAGCAATATGTTTTTCGCGGGGCTCAGCGTATCCCAAGGTCATGGCCGCGATCACCATCGTGGCCGCGAACGGCGTAAAAAATCGGTCGACGAGCCGGATAAATTCGGTTTGCAAAGGAAGAGGGATAAAGCGAGTAATGTCCTGGAAGGTCATCCCGACGCCGACCGGTTGACCCTGAGGATTTCGCAAAATCAGAGTCCCGTAACCGAGGGTCACCTTTTCGCCACTGGCTCGACGCGTGGTAAGTTCCTGGCGGTTGGCGGCGTTTAGGTTATGCGTCGTCGAGAGCAGCACTTTGACCACTTGAGGGTGATCGATAAAAGCCTTATGGCATTCGGTGCCGGGTTCGGTATCGTCGGCCAACCCAAGCAAACGCTGCGCCATTTGATTCACGCCGCGAACCTTCCCCTGTAAGTCCACAAAAATTAAGCCGCCCGGAAGATTCTTCAGAGCGATGTCGAGAAAGCGGTGGGAATCCATGAGCGGAATTAAGCGCGTAATATCTTGGAACGTCATGCCGACTCCCACGGGTTTCCCGAGGTCGTCTTTCAAGATCAGGATGCCGTATCCCAGCACGATCTTTTCTCCGTCGGAGCGGACCGTCGTCATCTCCTGACGGTTGACGGCCTCGAAACTGGTGCAGGACGTCCTCAGAATTTGGCCGATTTTGGGATGATTCTGGAATGCTACTTCGCAAGGGGTTCCAGGCGCGATTAAGGACGAGAGTCCCAACAGCGATAGGGCTGTGTCATTCACGGCCCGAACGCGGCCCTGAAGGTCCACTAGAACCAAGCCGCCAGGCAAGTTCTTGACAGCAATATCGAGAAAAGGTGTGTCGCTCATCGCCGAAGTTTAACGCCCATTGGGATGAATTTCAAGGTCGAAAACCCTTGTAAAGGTTTGTTTACAACGCAGCAGTGAACATGCGTTTTACCGGGACGGCGGGGGCAAGGAACGGGCTTTCCACAAAGCGTAAAGGGGCGGGTAAACGAGGAGCTCCAGCAGGAAGCTCGTGAAAAGGCCTCCTACCATTGGGGCGGCCACGCGCTTCATCATGTCGGCCCCGGTGCCATGCGACAGCATGATTGGAATGAGTCCAATAAAGGCCGCGCAAACCGTCATCATTTTCGGTCGCACGCGTTTGACGGCGCCGTGGATGATGGCTTCGGTCAAATCCGCTTCGTTTTTAAGGCGCCCCTCCCGCTCCGCTTGATGGTAGGACAGATCCAAGAAAAGGAGCATGAACACGCCGGTTTCGGCATCCAAACCCATTAACGCAATTAGGCCGACCCACACGGCGATCGAGGTGTTGTATCCCAAAAAATACAAGTACCAGACCGCGCCGATGAGCGAGAACGGTACCGCGAGCATCACGATCGCCGCCTTCGTTACCGACTGAGTGTTCGCGTAGAGCAAGAGAAAGATCAGCACGAGCGTCAAAGGCAAGACGACTTTCAAGCGTTCGCGCACCCGCAGCATGTTTTCGTATTGGCCGCTCCAGAGAAGGGAGTATCCGGGGGGAAGGGCCAGCTTCGCCTCCACGGTTTTTTTCACTTCCGTCACATAGCCTCCGACATCGCGCCCCGCCATATCGACGAAGACGTACCCGGCCAATAACCCATTTTCATCGCGGATCATCGACGCGCCTTGCTTCAATTCGATATCGGCGACATCGGCCAGAGGAACTTGGGCTCCGCTCGGTGTGGGAACGAGCACGCGTCGCAACTGAGGAAGATTGTCGCGTAGTTCGCGGGCGTAACGGACATTGACCGTGTAACGGGCCCGGCCTTCAATCGTTGTCGTCACCGCTTCGCCACCAATGGCGGACATCACGATATCCTCGACCGCTTTCACGCTCAGGCCGTAACGCGCCAGCTGCTCGCGCCGAATCGTGAAATCCAAAAAGTAGCCGCCCGCCGCCCGCTCGGCAAAAACGCTGCGCGTGCCGCGAACGTTTTTGATGATTCCTTCCAGCTCGACGCCAATCTGTTCGACGACCTTCAAATCGGGTCCGAGGACTTTAATGCCGACGGGCGTGCGGATACCGGTCGAAAGCATATCCAGCCGGTTTTTGATCGGCATGGTCCAGGCGTTTGTCACGCCGGGAAGACGTAGGGCGCGGTCCATCGCGTCGATCAGCCCGTCCTTGGTCATGCCGTGAGGCCAAGTCGATTGGGGTTTGAGCAACACCGTAGTTTCCATCATTGAGAGCGGCGCAGGATCGGTCGCGGTGTCGGCGCGTCCCGCTTTTCCGAAAACGCGTTCAACTTCCGGAAAACTTTTCAAGATTTGATCCTGCGTCTGCATGAGCTGCTGGGCTTGTCCAATCGAAACTCCCGGCAATGTCATCGGCATGAACAACAAATTGCCTTCATAGAGCGGCGGCATAAATTCGGAACCGAGATGGAAAAAGACCGGCAGGGTCAAAAGCACGAGCGCGAGCGCCAAGCCGAGCGTCGCTTTTTTATGCCGGAGAACAAACCGGCAGGCCGGTTCGTAGACTTGAAACAAACGCCGGCTGATGGGATGTTTTTCTTCGGGATAATAATGGCCCACCGCAACGTGATTGAACAGGGTCGAGAGCCAGACGGGTTTAAAGTGCGCAAAATCGATCCGGGTAAACATCATGCGTACGGCGGGATCGAGGGTAATCGCGAGGAGAGAGGCGATCGCCATGGCCAGCGTTTTGGTGTAGGCGAGCGGTTTAAACAGCCGTCCTTCTTGGTCGACAAGCGTAAATACCGGCAGAAAGGCAACCGCAATAACGAGCAGCGAAAAGAATACCGACGGTCCAACTTCTTTTAACGCTTTGAGGCGCACCACGTGAAAATCGCCAGGCCGCCCCGCGGCATTCCATTCCTCAAGACGCTTATAAGCGTTTTCGACCTCCACAATGGCACCGTCGACGAGGACGCCAATCGATATCGCAATCCCGGCCAGCGACATGATGTTCGACGTCACGCCCATAAAATACATTGGAATAAACGCCAACAAAACTGAAATCGGAATCGTCACGATGGGGATGACCGCGGATGGGAAATGCCATAAAAAGAGGAGGATGACGAGGCTGACGATGATCATTTCGGCCACCAGCTCATGTTTGAGCGTATGGATCGCGCTCTTGATCAGTTCCGACCGGTCGTAGACCGGAACGATTTCGATGCCCGGTGGCAGCGCCGGGGTGACCTCGCGTATTTTTTCTTTGACCCGCTCGATCACGCTGAGCGCATTTTCGCCTTGGCGCATGACGACAATACCGCCGACCGTATCGCCCAGGCCGTCCAAATCGGCCACGCCGCGCCGGATATCGGGCCCCAAGACCACACGTCCAATATTTTTCACGAGCACGGGGGTGCCGCCATTGACCCCAACGACCAAGTCCTCGATGTCGGCCACCGATTTGGCGTAGCCGCGACCCCGAACCATGTATTCCGTTCCTGAAAATTCGACCAGCCGCCCGCCGACGTCGTTGTTGCCGTTGCGCACGGCGTCGATTACGCTTGAGAGTGGAATCTTGTAGGCGACGAGTGCATTCGGATCTACCTGGATCTGATACTGTTTTTGAAATCCACCGATCGAGGCGACTTCGGCCACGCCCGGGATGGCTTGCAGCCAATAGCGCAGCGTCCAGTCTTGAAATCCGCGCAAATCCGCCAGGTCATTCTGGCCCGTTTTATCGACGAGAGCATACTGATAAACCCAACCCACCCCCGTTGCATCTGGACCCAGTTCGGTGCGGACGCCCTCGGGAAGTTTGGACTGTATTTTTGAGAGATACTCCAGCACCCGACTACGCGCCCAATAGAGGTCCGTTCCGTCTTGGAAAATAATGTAAACGTAGGAAAATCCGAAGTCCGAAAACCCACGGATCGCTTTAACTTTCGGCGCGCCAAGCATCGCCGTGACGATTGGGTAGGTCACCTGATCTTCCATGATGTCGGGGCTACGGTCCCAGCGTGAATAAATAATGACCTGCGTGTCAGATAAATCGGGAATCGCGTCCAGGGGCACGCGCCGGGCGCAATAGACCGCGCTCCCGATCGCGATCAACGTGAGCGTCAGAACCAGGAATTTATTTCGTGCCGACCAGTCGATAATTTTTTCAATCATTGGCTTATCCGGAAGCGGCTCACTGCGCTGCCCCGCGCAGCTTGGATTCGGAATCGATTAAAAAGTTGGCCGAGATAGCGACGCTTTCGCCTTCGCGCAGTCCCGCCAAGACTTCGTCATACCCGTCCCCTTGTCGTCCGATCGTCACGGTCCGGGGTTCAAAGGCCCCCGGCGCGGTTTGGACATAGGCCAGCTGCCTTGTTCCCGTATCGATGATCGCGCTGTGCGGAGCCGCCAAGACGCGTCCCAGGTCGGCATGGATCGTCGCGCTCACGTACATTTCAGGTTTTAGAACACCATCGGGGTTTGCTGCTTCAAGACGCGCCCTAAGCGTGCGCGATTGTCCGTTCATCACCGTATCGAGCGATCGAACGGTGCTCATTAAGACGCGACCTGGAAAGGCGGGGGAGGTAAGTTCCGCCATCTGACCCGGTTTAACGAGGCTCGATTCATAGTCATAAAGTTCGGCGTAAATCCACACGCTGCCTCCGGGCTGGGCTAAGAGCAAATTGCCGGCGTCAAATCCGGGCTGCGTGATGCGTTTAATTTGCGAGGGAGATAGTCCCATCTGGCGAAGCCGCAGCGTCGACGCCCGCACGGTCGAATCCGCTTCGCTGTGAAAAGCGGAATCTCCGGCGGTGCTCTGCAACGTGCGAACCGCTTCCTGATGTTCGAGTACGGCACTGTAAAGGCCAGGGTCATAAGCGACCTTTGCCGAGGCGCGAACGAGGGTTTCCAATTCGCGGTGCTCGACCGTCGCGAGCTTCACGCCAATCGCCTGCGAACCCGCGCCGGACAGTTGGACGGGCGATTGCCCGGGGACGGAGGTCGGAGCGGACATGTCGTCTTCATAAACGGGGATGTAATCCATTCCCATATTGTCTTTGGCGGGGACCGGAGACGTGATCGCCGGGTTCATGGGATTTCGGTAATTGACGATGCGATGTGTCTTCATCGGGTCCGCGAGGGCCGGCATCTCGGTCGAATCGGGAACGAGCCGCATACCGCAGATGGCGCAATCGCCGGGTTTGTCAGAAACGTAACGGGGGTGCATCGGGCAATGGTAATGGGTCGTCATCGCCGCCGATGGGCCGGCCGCAGGCCGTTTAGAACAAGCCGGTAATAAACTAAGCGCGGCCGCGGAAAATGCCAAGGCGAAAAGCGCGTAAAAAATTCTGCGGTTAATGGGCATGATTCAATTCTCCCGAGACGGCTGATTGAGATCCCAATGCTTCTTGGGCCTGCGCGAGGTCGACACCGACCCAGCGCTCCAACTCCGACCAATGCTCGCCGTAATGATAGACCTCGTTTTGGTAACTGTTGTGCGCATCGATCCACGCGCGAAAAGCCTCGAGGAGGCGAAGAAAGTCCGTCGTGCCGCTGGCATATTGCTGACTGGCGGTCCGCAACGCGCTTAGCGCCGAGGGAACGACCCGGTCTCGGTCGCTGCGCGCAAGCTCAAGATGCGTCTGGGTTTCGGTAAACTCCGTCGCCACCATACGCAGAACCAAATTACGCATTCTTTCCGATGATGCTTCTGCTTCGGTGAGGTGGGCTTTAGAAGCGACATACTCTTTCCAGGGACGTTCAAACCATAGCGGGAAACTAACGGAGAACCCGATTTGACGGCCGGATTGACCGCCCGCCGGTTGCTCGAGTTCATAGGTGAAGCCAAAGTCTGGAGCCATACTTAAACGGTTGCGCGTCAGCATCGACTTGGCGTGATTAATTTCATGCATCGCCGACCAGTACAGCGGATCGTTCAGGCTAGCGACGCGCGCGAACTCGGTGGCTCCCAAAGGCAAGTCCGTCAGCGGCAATGTTTGCGCAGGACCTAAAGGAGTGTCAGCGGATTGATTGAGCAGAGTATTCAATTCGATCTCGATCAACTTGCGTTGTTGTTGCTCGGTGAACAACTCATTTTCCATTTTCCGCAATTCCGTCTGGGCGGTAAAAACATCGAGCGCAGAGGATTGATTGGCGGCCAGACGCGACTGGGCGATCTGTAAAGCATTGTGCAGAACGCCGATACTTTCTTGCGCCAAGCCGGTCTTTTCGTCGGTTAGTGCCAGCTGATAAAAACGCATCTTCAAGTCCTTAGCCACCTCGAGTTTTTTGGCTTGGTACTCCGATTCGGCAATAAGTGCTTCGTGGAATTTCATGCGAGCATCACCGGAGAGTTTTCCCGGAAAGGGAATGGCCTGTTCGATCCGCCAATGGTCGATTTTTTCAGGACTCACTTGATCCGAGCCGGAGGGGAAGCGCTCGTTCAGATAGGAAAAAACAGGGTTCGGCCAGGTTCCCGCGGGCGTGACCTGATTACGTTTTACTTCCCAGGCTTGCCGGGCGGCGCGCAACTCAGGATTTTTTTCCTGGGCTTGGGCGAGCAATGTCGGGAGCGACAAGACATCGGCCGCCTGCAAGGATCCGGGCCAAGGCAAAATGCTCCACAGGCCAGCAAGGATTAACAGCTTGGCATAACGATTCAATAGAACCTCGTGTGACGATTTAGAGAGTTAAGCGAAACGCTTTAAACGGTATTACGCGGACAACAAGTGGCAGTCGGACGGAGGAGGCCTGCTGAGATACGAGGGTGATGGGCAAAAAACAGTCATAACGGAATACAGCGCTTCGAATCTGTTCGAGAGCAATAAAATCTGGCGTATTTGCACAGCCCCCAGATGGCGGAGTACATCCAAGCCGGAGGGCACCCACACAGGCGATGCGCCAATCGAATCCTTGGGAGACTGATTCTTCAGGGCGGGACAACTGAGCGGCATACGTTTGTTCTTGCAGCAAGCCATCGACGCCATGGGCGTAGACGAAAACATGCCCGAACCGGCCATGAACATCTGGCATGCGGCGGGGACAGGGCGGTGCACCAGGGCAAACGATGCAATGAGTAATGCGGTCAGCGATGAACGAAAGCGGCGCATGGTCTTAAAACCAGTATAGACCCCTTTGTAGCCAACGTCAAGAGGTCCAAGGATTCAATGTGCCGATTTTCAGACGGAGAAAATAATTAAAGAATGCGGCTGGCGGGGATGGAGATGATAAAGTGGCTACCCGAACCTTCAACCGACTTGACGTGGATATCGCCGCCATGAAGTTCCATGACGCGTTTACAGATCCAAAGACCTAAGCCCGTGCCGATTTTGCGGTCCATGCTCTCAAACACCTGTTCAAATTTTTGGAAAAGCTTGCCCAGGCTGGCTTTCGGGATGCCGCGCCCGTTGTCAGAAACCGTAATGGTCAGGCCGCCTTGTTCATGGTTAACATGCAGCCTTACTTTGCCATTGTCAGGCGTGAATTTGTAGGCGTTCCAAATCAAGTTTTGCAGAACGCGCTTCATCCAGAAGGGATCTACGTAAAGTTTCTCCCCCAGCGTGTTTCCGTCGCGCAGAATCTGCATCCCGCGTTGCTGAAAGGGCAATTGGTAGAAATTGACCATTTCCGAAATCAATTGATCGAGGTCGGTTTCGGCACATTCAAGCGCAGGTTGATTGCCATCCAAGCTAGAAGCTTGCAGCAAATTTTCCGTCATCATGATCATGTCATCGAGGGGAGAAATGGAGCGCTGGATCAGCTCCATCTGTTCGGGAGTCATGCTGCCCATCATGCCGCTAGCCAGAAGCTGAAGATAGCCCTTAATGACGGTCATGGGGGTGCGTAAATCATGGACAACCGATTGAACGGTTTCCTGTTTCATTAAGTCCATTGCGGCCGGCGGCGATGAGCGATTCATTAGGTCAAGCATATCAACACCATGTTACGCTGGGATGTACGGGAAGTTAATTCAATGTTAACTTTCATTTACTTCATACAACGGATCGCTTGGTGGATTCAAGACCCAAATTACAAAAGTAAGAATTTAGTGGATAACGCCGATTTTGCGAATCGCGGTGACCGTCGTCTGAGGGGTTTCAATTTGAATCTCGGCCAAATAGCCGCCTTTAGCGACTTTGCGGCCATCCTCGCTCGTGCCATCCCAAAGGACGGTGTTGGGGCCTACCCGGCCGCCATTTTCGCCCGGCTTGTAATCCCAGGATCGCACGCGGTAACCGACGAGGTCGTAAAGAGTGATCGTGACATTGTAATCGCCCGCCAGTGTATAGGAAAGCGCTGTTTGGCCCGACAAACCGTTTAAGCGTGAATCAAATGGATTGGGTGTGTTGGAGAGATCCGTGATGACCGGCGTGGGCAAAGCCGAGGGGGGCGAGATCGACCGCATCGGACTCATTCCGGGCAATAGCGTTAAAGGTTCGACCGGTAACGACCGTTCTTCCGCGATCGCTCCGGCGGCGGCGAGAAGTCCTGCAAGTCCGAGCGCGATGACCATTGCTTTTTGCATGTTCTAAGTCTACCCTTAAATTGTTACAGCTGTAGGACGCCTTTGTAAACAATGCGTTTCATTGACAATAGATTGAATTATCGCCTAGAATTGCCCCGGAGGTAGCGTTCAATGTCAGCCGACGTTTTGGTTCTGAACCGCAATTTCTATGCGATTCACATTGCGAATTGGCAGCGCGCCCTAGCGCTCGTTTACCTAGACCATGCCCGCGTGGTTGACCAGGAATACCGAACCTACAATTTTGAAGATTGGCGAGAACTCTCGAAAATGCTCGAGAACCATCCGGGGGGTTACGTCAACACCCCCACCTTCCGGATCGCTATACCCGAAGTCATCGCTTTGCGGGCTTATGACAAGATGCCGGTCGGAGACGTCAAATTCACCCGGCGCAACATTTATGAACATTATGGTCACCGCTGTTGTTACTGTGGAACGAAATTTGGCACGCCAGAGCTGAATTTGGAACACGTGCTTCCTCGGTCGCGCGGCGGGAAAACCGATTGGTCGAACATCGTAACGTCTTGCATTCCCTGTAATCTACGCAAGGCTGACCGTTTGCCCCACGAAGCCGGGATGCGGTTGTTGATTAAGCCGAATAAACCCAAGTGGAGAGGGAGCGCGTCGCTCGTCTTTCGAGCGCCCTTCAAGATTAAAGCGTCCTGGCAACGCTTCATCGATAACGTTTATTGGAATACGGAACTCGAGTCGTAAACCCTTGGGAGCGATGAAAAAACTCTATCTTCTGACCGCCTTCGGTAAAGACCGTCCGGGAATTGTCGCCGCCGTGACCCAGGCGCTGTTTGAAACCGGCGCGAATGTCGAAGATGCCAGCATGACCCGATTGGGGGGAGAGTTTGCGATCATGCTCGTCACATCTTTGTCGACTCCGCTTCCCGTTATTGAAAAACGACTGCTCGGCGCCAAGAAAAAATTCGGCCTCGAAATTTCGCTCAAACCGCTCGCAAAAGCCCCCCGCGAGGCGACCGAGAAGCCGAGCACGCGTTATATGGTCGCGCTTTATGGCACCGATCAGCCGGGGTTGATCTACCGAGTTGCCGAGATGCTGGCGCAGCGTAAGATTAGCATCACCGATGTCAACACGAAGACGGTGGCGCGCGGGCGCTCGGCCACGTATGTGATGTTTCTGGAAATCCAAATTCCATCCGGCTTTGATCTCGACGATTTGCGCACCGAGCTCGACAGCCTCCGCACAAGCCTCCATGTCGAAATTTCGCTCCAAGACATCGACGCCGCTGCTTTGTGATCCTTGACGTCTTGCGCATTCCGAATGCCCTGCTCAAAGCGCGCGCTCACTTGGTTGAGCCGGACACCCCCGGCCTTCAAAGTTTTATCGACGACATGATGGAAACCATGTACCGGCACCCGCGTTGCGTGGGCCTCGCCGCCAACCAAGTTGGGAAACCTTGGAGGCTGGTTATTGTTGATGCCTCGCGCGCCGAAAAAGCGGGAACTCAGCACGGCCGCGTGATTTTACTCAACCCCTGGATCGTCCGTCATCAAGGCCAGCGCCTGCTGCGCGAAGGCTGCCTGAGTATTCCGCATTTTACCGGCAATGTGATTCGTTCTAAGGCTGTTGAAATTCATGGTCGCGACCGCAACGGCACTCCCGTTGAAATTAAAGCGGACGGATTTGAAGCGGTAGTCTTTCAGCATGAACTAGATCATTTGGACGGAAAGTTATTTCTCGACCGCGTGGCTTCGCTAGAAACAGATGTTTTTCGACGGAAGAAATACTTTTAGTTCGAAAGGCGCCGAGAGTCTCAACAGAGAATAGAAAGTTCGGACTCGGCTTACCAAGCGATCAATTGGCAAGGCAGGGAAGGGTTGTAAGCCAGCCGATCATTTATATGAATAGCTACTTTTGCTCTCTGACTTCTAAGTTCTGCTCGGCGTTTTGTTGCCATCCAAGTATTCCATAAGCCCCGCACGGGCAAAGGGATTCAGCGTGCGCCGGGCGGCTTCTCGCACGGGCATCCAGCAGTACGTTTCGATTTCTTCGGGGTGTGGCTTGATCGGACCGGGCAAACGTTTTCCGAGATAAACGAAGCTCAGCATATAGCCGCCGGTACGGGGAAACGTATCGGCGTAAATTCCCAAGAGCCGCGTGAGCGAGACGCGCAGTCCCAATTCCTCTTCCACCTCGCGTTGCGCGCTTTGTTCCGGGTGCTCGCCGTAACCGATGAATCCACCCGGTAAATTCCAAATTCCTTGGGTCAGACCACGAGCCGCCCGCACCAAGAGTACCTTGCCCTTTTCAATGATCGCGACCTTCGCGGCCGCGCGGGGCAAGCTTCTGTTGACGGCGCGCTGAACCAGCGGATCCACATCGTGACGGCCGATGACAGCGTCTTTGTGGAACCAGTGGGTCGGATGGGTCTTGAGAATCGGTTTCGCGAATAAAACGGATCTTTCATCCATGGGTATGACGGACACGGGAATAAATTTGCAGGGCAACTGCTTGAGGCGCGACGGAAACGTCCATTGCGAGCGCTTTTTCACAAGAAATACCTGCCCATCGGATTCGAGATAATAAAAATCCGGAGTGATCAAGCTGGCCTTCCTTGGAGGGCGGCGCATGTTAACGCAAAACGCCGTCCAACAGTTCTTGTGCATGGTAGGTAATTATCAAATCGGCGCCGGCGCGGCGAATGGCGGTCAAAATCTCCTGTGCGGCTAGTTTCTCGTCGATCCACCCAAATTGGCCCGCGGCCTTGACCATCGCGTATTCACCGGAGACGTTGTAGGCGGCAATCGGTATCCTGTACAACTCTTTAACCCGCCGGATGATATCGAGGTAAGCCAACGCCGGCTTCACCATCACGAGGTCCGCGCCCTCGGCGATATCCAGGCCGACTTCCCTGAGAGCCTCATCGGCATTGGCTGGATTCATCTGGTAACTGTGCCGGTTGCCCATCAGGGGTGCGCTGGCCGCGGCCTCACGAAAAGGACCGTAGAAGGCCGAAGCAAATTTGGCGGCATA
>JBBQYF010000066.1:0-12286 GCA_038208955.1 Elusimicrobiota bacterium | reverse complement strand
AGACGCCCCCTTAGCCAGCCACGTCGTCCTCCACGCGCTGAAAGAAGGTTTAATCCTGCTTTCCGGCGGCGTGAATCGCAATGTGTTAACATTCACTCCGCCGCTAACGATCAAGGAAAGTGAACTCGCGAAAGCCTCAAGAATTCTCAAAAAGGTTATCGGTGGAATATCTTAACGATAAAATCGAACGCTTTATTAGGACTAGCGAGGGCGATTTTGACGCACTGGCCATGGAGTTATTTGCCTATCAATTTGAGAAAAACGCTCCTTATCAGGCTTTTTGTCAAGCGATCGAAAAGACTCCGCAAACGGTGGGACGCTGGCAAGATATTCCCGCCGTTCCGATCCGCGCTTTTAAATCCGTCAACTTAACAACTTTTCCGACAGGTCGAGCCGCGGCGGTCTTTCATTCAAGTGCCACGACCCTTGGCATTTCCAGCCGGCATTTTCTGCGAACGCTCACCTACTACGAAATGGCGGTCCAATGGGGATTCGGACGATGGATGGCTTCGCAAGAGGAAAAGGTTCCGATGTTAATTTTGGCGCCGCCGCCGGGAGAAGCGCCGCATTCGTCCCTGACTTGGATGTTTGACACGGTGAAGCGGCGATGGGGGACGCCGGAGAGCGGATATTATGTTCAACGCGGCCGTCTCGATGAACCCCGGTTGATTCGGCAGCTGGACCAACTGTGCAAAAATGGAAAGCCTGTCATTCTGATGGGAACGACCCTTGCCTTTTTAGCGTTCTTTGATTATCTAAACGGGAAACCGCATTCCTGGGTTATGCCGCTGGGCAGCCGCCTGATGGATACAGGGGGAATGAAAACACAAAAACATCAGGTGTCCCGACAGGAATTTCTGGCAGCCATTGAAAAGACATTCGGTCTTGGCGAGCCCGACTGTATTAACGAATACGGAATGTGCGAACTTAGCAGCCAGTTCTATGCCCGCGGTAATGACCGTTGGTTTCAGGGTCCTCCCTGGGTCCGTAGCGTCGCGATTGATCTATCGACCGGCCAACCCGCGAGCGAAAGTGAAACCGGGCTGTTGCAATACGTGGATCTGGCCAATGTCGATTCGGTTCTTGCCGTCCGGACCGAAGACCTAGGATTGACGGGGCCCGAGGGTTTTGCTTTGCTCGGACGCGCCGCGGACGCCGAAATCAAAGGATGTTCCATTGCCGCAGAGCGTCTTCTTGCCTAGAGCGGGCTGCTAAAAACGTCCGTAAAATAGGCTCGAACTTCCCACCAAAGATCGTAATTGTCACTTGAAAACCAGCTGTTTTGGGTTCACATTTGAAGGGTGGATAAATGGGCTCGGGCGTTTACAGTGGTTTTTGGGCTCCTCGCCCTTTCGTCGCCGGCCCACGCTTTTTCCTGGCTCGCTCAGTTTTTTCCGTCGGCCAAAATGGCGGCGTCGCCCGGGACAGCTTCGCAACCGAAGGAGCCCTTGAGCGGGGGCAAATCGAAAATCCTTCCATTGCGGAATGCTCGCGTAGACGATATTCAGCAACCGCTACAGCATTATCTCGATATGATCCACAGCCCGGGTTCGGTGACGGCGGATGCGGGGAAAAATTCGATCATTATTACCGAAATGCCCGAGCGTCTGTCACGGCTTCAAACATTGGTGGAAGGGATGGATTTGACCTACTCGAATTCTAATGCGATGGCGCGCCGGATGCTGGCGACGCAGCAAATGATGAAAGTCTTGCGAACGCTTCCGGCCGAAAACCCATCGACTCCAGACGCCGCGACTCCCGTTGAGAATAGGCCCGCCCCGCTGGCGGTCACGGTCACTATTCCCGCACCGGCCTACAAGCCGGTAAGTAGCGCTTCTTTTCCAACCGAGACTTTCAAGCCCGAAGAACAACGTATGCATGTCTTGGAGGATCGTCCGAATTTGCGAGCATTTATGATCATTGGATGGATCACGGACGAGCGAGGCCGGATGATCGTCGAGCTGAGCAACGGAACACAGCGATATCTATTTCGCGAGGGGAAGATCACCGAAGGACCCTATTCCCATATCAACATTCTTGGTGGGATCAGCGGAATTGTTCAGGGAAATCAACTGGTCCTAAAAGATAAAAGCCAAGGCATTTTTGCGTTGAATCTCGAGACCCGGCACAGCGGGCCGCGCCCATGATTCGGTGGCGTTCGTCGACGGGGGGTTACACATTGGTCGAGCTGATGGTGGCCTTCGCCATTCTGGTAGTCATCTCGTCTATTTTAAGCTATGGCATACCTTTCATTAAGGATCGGGTGCACGATGTCCGGCGTCAAGGCGAACTTAGCGATCTGCAGCGCGCGATTGAAGTTTATCACAGCGACAATGATCATTATCCCACGTCCCGACCGTCCGGAACGACAGTCATCTATGCGAGTGAAAATGATGCCTATACATCCTCGCTGGGCGGGGTGGTCGTGGGACCCGCTTTCGTTCCGAATTTCACGAACTATTATCCGCAACTGCCGGCCGACCCCTTGCCCGGCGCTTCAACCGTGCCGGGTTGCCAAGCCTTGGGAGACTCCCGGACTTATATTTATTTTTCCAACGGGTACCATTACAAGCTGGTCAGCAACTGTGCGAGCGAAACCGGTGATTACTCTCCCAACTATCGTTTTTACGACCCGGCCCGCCCCGATTGGGCCTGGGCTCTTTCCGACGATATAAACCTTACATCTTCTCTCGGCTGGTAATCGCCGGTCCGCCAAGACGGCGGGTTAGCACTCAATGACTTCCCTCCTCTGCGATATACTAGAGGTCATGGAATTGACGCGCCTATTAGCAGAAGTCTCGGACTTATGGTTAGACCCAGAGACGCCTTGGCGGCAGGCGGCGATCGACGCTTTGATGGTATCGACGGGCTATACCCGTCCCGCCGTCCTGCGGGCGGTCGAGAATTGTTTCTCAGTCGTCACGCGTCCTGACCTAGAAGCTCTACTGAATTCCGCGCCGCCGCGCGGCAAGCGGGACCCGCAAACCATATTGCACATCGCCGCAGGGAACGTCTTCACGGCCTGGCTTCACGGAGCTGTGATTACTTTGCTTCTGGGAAATCGTTGCTGGCTTAAACCTTCTTCCCGCGAGCCCGTTTTTGCCGCCTGGTGGAAAAAGTCAGTGGCTCAGGTAGATGCCGGGTTAGGAGCGGCAATTCAGATTGTGGCATGGGATACCTCGCTCCGCGATCAGGTGGACAAAGTGGTTGCCTATGGGAACGATAATACGTTGGCTGAATTGCGAGCGTATTTCCAACCGGTGCCGGTTATTGGGTATGGATCAAAGCTAAGCGTGGCGATTGCATTCGAAGAATCGATGCAACAAGATGCATGGACGTATTGGCGTGAGCAAGCGTTGCGCGACATCGAACCCTTTGATCTCGAAGGGTGCTTATCTCCACAATTAATTTACGTCGAAGGACAAAACCGAAAACTCTGGTTGATGCTCCAAACGTCGCGCCCCTTCCCGCAGATTACGAATTTTATGACCTTGGCCGTGTTGCGGCAAGGAATTGAAAAACACCGTGCCCTGCTTTCTTGTATTGGCATTGCCGGCAATCCCGACCGGGTAAACCAGATCCGCGAATGTTTAGCGCTTCCACGTAGCGTCCGACTATGTTTGCTGGGTGAAATGCAAAAGCCGGAGCTGACATGGAACAATGGTGGCATATCATTATTGGAAGAACTCGGCAAAGACAAGTGATGCGAACCCTAGCCGATTAGGGTAGCTGGGCGATTTCGGGCCGGCGCGGATGCTCATTGTAGGCGTTCTGATCAAGTTCGCGCGACTGCTGGACTAAATTCATCAGGCGCGACGTAATATGAATAACCATATAAGCCAAGATGAAAAGAAACACAAAGTACATGATAAGCATCAGGCGTTTACTGTCCGCCATGTATTCGCGCAACGCATAGCGCGAGTTTTTAAAGAGTAGGATGCCCGTCAGACCAACGACCACCCAAAACAAAATGAACATGTTGTTGATCGTAGCACATGGGTTATTTTATTGTCAGGAGGGCCGCGGCGAACGCTTCGAGAAGGAAAAGCCAGGTTTTAAAGTAATCCGGGGGAAAGAATGCTAGCCATCATGGGCAGGTCCGGTTAAAGACCCCCGGGCTTGCTCAATAAGATGGGCGCTGCGAAATGAATTTTAGATCGATTTGTCTTGTTCAGCTAGAACTGGATCCCGATCATGACTCGCGGACGAAGGCGTGGCACCGTTGTGGCGTTTGTGGCATCCGCATAGGTGTAGGTGTAGCCCGCTCCATCGTTGCGCGCGTTAATGTTCGAATTGTTCGGATAGTACGTCGCATCGTGACCGTAGATCGATGTGGGAAAATAGTAGTCCAAGCCCAGCTGCATCACCGCGCTGAAGTTTTTACCCAAAGGCATAACGCCCCGGACACCGCCGCCTAAACCCCACGAGTGTGCAACCACGTCGAAATCTTCATTGCCTCCGACATACTCATAACGCATATCCCAGCGCGAGTAGCGTGGACCGCCATAGACGGAGAATTTAACCGGTCCATACGATTGATTTAATGGATAAGTGGCGTTCAAACCGAGATCCAGCACGCCGCCCGAGGCTTGGGCGTCTTCGTCACCGTTGTCCGCCTGATTGATGAAAACATCACGGGCTAGTGCGGCATCGCCAGTTCTTGTCCAGCTGTAACCGAGTTCAATTTCCGCCCCAACAGGTACGGTTTGGAAGATATCCGCGAGGCCGAAGGTTCCCGACACGCTAGGACCGTCATAGTAGCCTCCCATTAAAATATCGTATTTTTCAAGCGCTAGCGCGGGAATTGACAGGAGGATAAGCGCAAGACTTGTTACCGTCATCTTTTGCATCGCGTTGAGCATCATAGGATTCTCCATTGATCGATAAGCACTTAACAGAACTTTACCCGAGCGCCGTCCTGGAAGGGTAATATGGTTGGGACCAAAAATCAAGGGCTAATGCATTGGCCCGAAGAGCAGACTCAACGGATGATCGCGAACTTCCCGCGGATCTTTTGCCCTTGGTCGTTCGTCACAAGGTATAAGTAAATACCTGACGCAAGGGGTTGGCCGGAGTCATTCGTGCCATTCCAAGTGACCTGGTACTGAGAGCCATTAAAAATTGGGGCATCCAATTTCTTGACGAGATGTCCGGAAACGGTAAACATACGAATGCGCGAGTCAACAGTGAGGTGATCAAAGATAATGGGGACTCCTTGGTCGACGTCGGATCGCCAGGGGTTGGGGTAGACGCGCACCTGGGAAGAATCCGTTGCTACAACCGAAACGTTGCCCAAGCCCGGGGCGCTGGCAACCGACGTTGTCGCACCCCACTCGCCTGCGACACCTCGCACCTGTTCCACCGACTGGCCACCAGCGTTGCGGAAAAGAATTTGGAAAAAAGCCGTTCGTTGGGGGATTAAAGGCAATGTCGCCGTGCAACCGCCCTTGCACGGAATGCCGCTTATCGCGTCCGTTTGAAAGAAATTAAAGGGCCTCGAGGGTGTTGTCGTTGTGGACGAAACGACGCACGCCTCCTGACGAGACGTGCATGCATATAGTGTTGGGGGACCATTCTCGGCGTATCCAAATTCAACGAGTGCGTTTGTGACGGTTGGGTCGGTGGGGGTGAGCGTCAAAGGAATGGGCACATAGCTATTGCGTTTTAATGCATCCGGGCCAGGCCAAGACGGCAACTTGGCGAGAAAAATCTGTCCCTGACCTGGTGTGAATTTTGTGATGTCGTCGTTGTAGGGCGTGCCCGCAGTCTCACTGTAGAGAAAAGACCATCGGCCGCCCGGTAACGGAATGCTCGAAAAGAAAACAGGCTCCCGGCGATAAATGTTGAAATTCCGGCTTAGAATGCGGCCATACTCTCCGTTCGAATAAGGGCTGACGGCGCTCATTTGCGTGAGATCATTTGTGTAGGCGCCCACATCAGCTAGACAAATATCGACAGAGGTCAAGCTCGCGTACTGAGCATATTGTCCTCCACCTTGGATGCACGAGGCCTGGGTGACGCCGGGGCAATTCACAAGTGTGTCACCCACGGCAGAGCCCGGAGAACATTCACCGGCCACTTTCGCGATACAGTAGGTGTAGTTTCCCGAAGCATCCGTGCTCATCGGTGTTTGCAGCGTCTGCGGACCGCTCACATCTTTTAAGACGCGGTCACCGCACGAGGCCATGGTGGGAACGATATCCGGGTGAAGGCTTAGCAACTGCGTCCCTTTCCCTCCGTAAGCCTGTGAGCCAAATTTGTAGAGCTGGCCGGAGACGAGCGTTCCGGCACCGCCGGTGTTATCGCCGCTGTAAGGCCGGCCGTCTAAAAACCAGGGTGTGAGGGGAAGAATCATCGGATGCGAATTCACAAAGCCGTCGTAAGACACACCCTTCAATCCGTTGAAGGCTGGAAATCCGTCAATCGTGAAGGAAGGCGCGGCTTGGGTGATCTCCGGATAGGCACCGCTGAAGATGGTGTAGCTCGCGTTCACTTCCGTATTCGTGCGGTAATCACCGTGCGTGCCCGGAAAAACGAGGTTCGAGATCATGGTTGTGCCGGAAGGGTTTTTGCCGTGCGGATCGTTGACGGTGTCCCAGATCGTTGTCCAACTTATCCCTTTTCCGGAAAGATCCGCCACGCCGCATCCGGCCATCAGAGTGGTGCCGCTATGAGGGGCAACGCCCCAGGCCCTCTGGAAAACCCAACTGTTTCCCGGGTTCTTGACGATGAGACGCATCGTTTCCGAATCGACGCGGAAATAGTCGCCGGCGGCCGCGTCCTGCAGATAGGCCGGCTCCCCACCGACGGGTGTCGGATCCAAGGGCTCGCCGTCCACGGTCACCGCCGAGCATTGATCGCCTGTCACTCCGAAGGCATTGGGGGGACACGTCGTGAGTGCAGATGTTAGAAGGCCACTAACAAGATGGGATTGGTAGGGGCCTCCTCCCACCCCCGCGGAATTTAAGTCGTTGTGATTGACCCCCAGCCAGCCATTATATTGTCCCGAAGGAATGGTCGAGGTGTAATGAATCGAGCACCACCTTGTGGGCGCATGACGATAGCTCGACAGAACACCCACTACCCCTCCCGTACCCCCCGATCCAATGGGGAGATTGTTTCCGGGGTCCACCCGTATCACCCACCCATAAGTGTCCTGGTCTCCTCTAAGCGTTTGGAAAAAGAGATAGCCGTCTTGCATCCCTAGAAATCCCATCGCCCAGACGGGGGTAAAGCCGGCGAGTTCTGGCTCGAAAGCCTGGGCTAAGGCGAGTACATCGTGACCGCCTGCTTTGGGGGTAATCACAGAATACTGGGCGGCGGTGTTGGGCACAAAAAGAACGCCAGCGGAGTTGTCGCCCGTATATTCGCCACGCACGAGTACTGCTGTCGTCCGGTCCGTTGCATCATAAGCGCCGCAATAAAATGCACGGGGATTCGTGGGATCAAAGGCACCCAAGGGATCACACTGCCCGTAAAAAAGGGACCGATTTTCGAGCGAGCCGAGGACCCGGGATTCGCCACTCAGACTATTAATAAAGAACAGGTTGCCTTGAAAGACGCAATAATAACCGGTGTTCCCCGCGCTGTCGGTAATTGTGCTTTGAGAGCAGAGATCTTTATGCGCAGCTGGCCAATTGAGGCTGTACTTTTTGACCGTCACGCGGCGGATCAAGACGCCCGTTTGAGGATCGATCACCGTCTGCGTTCGGTCCGTGTCGCTCAAGGTGGGGTAGGCATATGTCCCGGGATACGCTGGGTCGACGGGCAGCGGGTCATTGAACGTGTTGCCGAGGGGTATTGTAGCTGTGTGGAAACTTCCCGTGCCGACGGACGAGCCGCACGTAATCCGGTAGTAATGAGGTGTATCGGTTTGCAGCGCTCGCGAATAATAATTGCCATCGGCGCCTTTTTCGGCCGCTCGGCGCCCGATCACGACGAGGCGATTCGTGCCGGTCACCACGCTGCCGGCCCGCGAGTCCTGATCGGCCCCGGGAAATAGGACGGGATTCACGTCGTTAACCAGGGGTCGAAAGGTGGAAAATTCACTGACCTCGATCGTGCAAGGATTGTTGTCGGGCGCCATGTAGTGAAGGACGGCTTGGGTGGCGTGAACGCCCACCTCGGGCGCCGCGTGAAGGGCGACGGGAAGGCCTGCGATGAAAAGCCAGGACCTCGTTCGCGAAAACAAGGCCCGACCGACTATTTTAAAGGAGGACTTTTCTTCCATAAGAACCCTGCCGCCCCCTTCCTTCGGGCCGTCATTTCCTCTTTGTTATTAACCCTTCTCTTCTAAGGATACCTGCAATTTATTGCGACTCTGTTACAATCGCGAGTTAAATATCTTCGGGGGGCACAATCGTCGCTCCATGTTATTTATCGTTAATTAAGGGGTTTGTAAAGGGATGATTTGTGCCGAGAGATGAGAAGTTGATATGAAAAGCTGCGCATCCAGTAGGAGCTGTGGCGACGGTCAGTCCGACATTAAATCATCATCGGAATATACCGTCCATTTTAAATATTTGGGTGTAAAATGGCGAAGCAAGACTGTCCGGAATTAGGCGGCGAGCCCTCATGGTTGTTAGGACGCCGCGCGATTCAGTCAGGAGCAAGTAAGTCGTTGCGAAGCGCTTTCTAGTTCTGAGGGACGCGTTCCCGAGCCCGGGTTCTAGGCCAATCAAAACACTATGTTGTAGACTGGGGTCCCAGAAAGACCGCTCGAACTAAAATCTACCATCCTGCTAACCCTTACGGAAGATCGGAAAGCCGGAACGTTTTAACCGAAAAGAGATCGACGTATGGACGAGCTTAACACGCGTTGCGGCGTTGACCCATACTGTCTTAACCGATAGAATACTCTGCGATGGCAAAGAAATTTTCGATTTTGACCAGGAGGATTCTTGTCATGGGTGAGATGTTTGCATCCGCATTTTCCGGGATGGGCGCCCATTTCAGCAGTGCGTTGGGCCCATCGCTGACCCGCGTATTATTGATCTCGCGATCGCGAAGCGAAACGCGTAACGCGAATAATCACCCCCGACCTTCGGCATTTTTGTCGTAAAAACACAAAGGCCAAAGGGTTTTTAAAAATAGATACTTTCGGGCCCATAGCTCAATCGGTTAGAGCAGCACCCTCATAAGGTGTTGGTTCCAGGTTCGAGTCCTGGTGGGCCCACAATATGCGGTGCAAATTCGGCCTTAACGACTGGAGTGAACGCCGGCGGGTCACGTGTCAATGTCCCCCGGACGAAAACAAGTAAAATCCAGCCACAGCCTATGTCTGCCTTTCGTCCCCGTCGTGATTTGTTAAATGGGTGTCTCCTGAGCGCGAGTCTTTGTTTTATCGTTTGGATAGCCTCCCGAATTGTTCCCACTTTTTCCTACAACCGTTCTGATAATTTTGAGTATTTTACGCCCACGTATGATTTGGTTCATCGCTTGTGGTTGAAAGGGGAATTGCCTTTGTGGAATCAGCACCAGCATTTGGGCGAACCATTGTTAGGCAATGCGCTTCCAGGTGTTTTTTATTTTCCCTGACATTAGCAAAGGTTATCACGTCGCTTTCATGGGTGGGGCCTTCTCGACTCATGCTCGTCATGGTGCTAATGCATCTGCTGTGGGGCGGATGGGGATGGTTTCAATTGCTTCGATTGTTGGGTGTTCGATCTCGTCTGGCTTTCGTAGGGACCATTGCGGCCGCATGCTCCGGGTATGTGACTCTAATGTCGATAATATGGATTTTTGTGCCGATCGTTTATGCTTGGTTGCCCTGGATATTGCAAGGCCTCATGCGTGCCAGCCTCCCGAGACTTCGCACGATCGGCATTTACTGGCTGCCCGTTGGATTGGCAGCTATAGCCGCTATTGGAAACCCACAATTGCTTCTTTACGTGTATGTCTGGCTGGCGGGATTTTTGCTTATTCTCGCTCCGGAGTTTCAAAACGATCGCCGCGGGCTGGGGTTGACCCTATGGCTTATCGTTCTAGGCCTAGCTTTCAGTATGCCCACGCTCTTGCCCGTCTATGAAACCTTCAAGTACTCGGTTTGTAGCGGGGGGCTACCTTTGAGCGAATTTTTCTCGCGTGGAATTCGTTGGGAAACATTGTGCGGTCTTTTTTTTCCATCGTTCGACTTGCCCAATGCCTTCCTGCATTATTTTGGCTCTCTGACTCTTTTTCAGGGAACGTGGTTTTTACCGGTTGTGGCGAGCTGTCTTGTTTTCATGAATAAATCGTATGAACCGTCGAGTTCCGAAGAGCAAATGGGTTCTCCACCAATTCCTTTGGGACGCCTCATTTGTGGAACCGCTTGCCTTTATCTTGTTTTCCTTTTATTTTCATTAGGATCCGCGGGCTACCTCTATAATCTTACGAGGGGTATTCCAATCTGGGGATCAATGCGTTGGCCCTTCCGTTTCATTGTTCTCGTAAACGCGTCGGGTGCGCTCGGGGGCGGCCTGTGTCTCGAACAGTTGGCGCGTAAATCGAGAGGGCAAGGCAGAAGGCTCCTACTAGTGATTAACGGGGCAATGGTAGTGGCATTGTTGATTCTCAAAAAGCCGATGCTCCCCATCGCTACATCACCCGTAGTGATCAGTATCGCCGCTGGACTTTGCAGTGTTCTTTGCTGCCATGGATAAGCCGTGATCTGGCGCAGGGACTTTTCCTCGTCTGCGCGTTGACGGGGGGCGTGGGGACAGTCGCTTTATCGCAAAACTCAGGCGTCCGGCTGTATTTAGAGCCCCACCCCTATGAGAAGACGGCGCCCGTCCTAGATCCTTCGTTCCGGTTGCTTCCTGTCATTGACAATGAATTTGTCAAACACGGCGAGCCCCACATGCAGGACTGGGGGTTATTCCAGGCAGCAACGGCGAATGGATATTACAGCGCGACGGGCTGCAGCACTCCCATGGTTCCCTTCTGGTACGATCAATTTTTGAATAGTAATGCCGCCGGGCTTTTGCCCCCGCCGATGTACTCGGCCTTGCTGCAAAATCATTTTCTCGAGGCGTTAAACGTCAAATATTTACTAACGGCCAATGGGGGATTCTTTGGGCAATGAACTTTTGAAAAGACAATCCTTTTATCGGAGGAGCAGCGTTAACCTACACAGCACGTTATGGATCAATAATTCGGCGCTTGCGCGCGGGTACTTCGCCCAGCGAGTTCAACCTTATAATCTGCAGAATTTTCAGGAAGACTTACGTCTTAATCGGTTCAACCCAATAACGGCTGTCGTCGATGAGCGCTTCACGGCCAAGCCCTTGCCGCGCAAGGATTCTGGATTCATCGGAGGGTGATTCTACCTTCGATTTTCTTGTTGCGGCGCCCGAAGGAGGTTTTTTTGTGCTTCCCGTCTCGTATCACCCGGCGTGGAAAGCGCGCGTCGACGAACAACCCGCTTCAGTCAAAAGAGTGGACGGATTAATTCAGGGCATCTGGGTTTCACCCGGGACTTATAAAATACACTTTTATTACTCGTCAGAATCGGTCGCGATAGGATGTCTTTTTGCGCTCGGCGCGCTGATCGCGGGGTTCTTTATCGATTGGCGTTGGCGTCCTCGTTTGGGGCCGCTATCTCAATAGTAATGTGAGGGAATCTCCGATACGGCAGCCCAAATTCAGCTTCGCTCGGACAGGCTTAAATTACACTGATAGTCACCACATGCCGCCATCGACTGGGCCGGGGATGTTTGCCCGCAGCCGCCAGGTCCATGGTGGTAAGGCCGCACAATTGCTGGGCGACGCCCATGAGCTTTTCCAGGGTACGCTTCGGCATAAAGGTTCTTAATGTCGATCGGGTGGGCTCGTTGATTTAATGACGACTTCGATATGCGCTCTTATTTTTGTCAGCCGTATCACAGCTGGGAAAAAGGGACGGTCGAAAACACCAATGGGCTGGTTGGACGATTTATTCCTAAGCGTACGCCGCTCGAACCGATCACCGGACAACGTATTCAGGAAATAGAAAATTGGATGAACGATCGTCCGCGTAAATGTTTGAAATTCAATACGTCAGGGGAGGCCTTCAGAAAGGCGTGTTGCACTTAATTATTGAATTCACAAGTGACGGAACTGACTGATGACCAACGGCGCTTTGAAGAACGGATGACGATGATCCAAACATTGATCCCGCTGGGGATAATGGCGGTGGCCAACGAGCTGCAGGCAGAATTTGCGGGCCTAATTGTAACGCCGTATGAGCCTGGGAAAATGCATGCAGCGTGAGATCCAACAGAGAAGGAGCAAATTCAGAAAGCCTCCTAGTGCATTAGGGCACACACTG
>JBBQYF010000065.1:0-12586 GCA_038208955.1 Elusimicrobiota bacterium | reverse complement strand
GTTTTTTGGTGACCGCACCACGCAGGAACCGCAAGTCGCCGGAATCCGCCGGGGCGTCATTTATGCACGTTATTCTTCCGACATGCAGGACACTTCAGATTCTATCGAGGTGCAAGTGTCCGAATGCAACAAATACGCCATGGCCCATGCCATCACGATCATCAGAGAACCTTATATCGACCGCGCGGAGACGGGAACATCCACTGAGAATCGCAAAACCTATCAGCAACTCCTGATTGCCGCGCAAGATCGGTGCCGGGATTTCGAAGTCATCCTGACCTTCCATACCTCCCGGTGGGGACGCGGAATCCAGAGCGAAATTGACGAGTATCTTCTGGAGAAAAATGGAATCAAGATCATTGCCGTCAGCCAATCCTTTACGGCGGATGACTCCATAGAGTCCACGTTCATGAAGGGCATCATGCGGAAGATCGATGCCTATTATTCGATGCAGGCAAGCAAGTATACCCACGCTTACCAAACCTCCAACGCGGAGAATGGATTTAAGAACGGAGGCGCATCACCGGATGGATATGCCATCGAATACGTCCCGACCGGAAAGAAGGACAAGCTCGGCAAAGAGAAAATGAAAAGCCGCCTGGTGCTCGACACCAAGCCCGGACAATTTGACGTAACGGATCGACCGCGCCATGAGATGGTCAGGTTTGCTTTTATTCAAGCGCACCAAGGCAGGGGAATTAAATGGCTCGCCAAGGAGATTCGAAAATTGGGTGTGCGTAGCCGTTACGCGGACGCTCCTCTTTCGGCGGGGACCATACGCACCTGGCTGATCAATCCCATTTACACGGGCTACATGGTATGGAATAAGGTCAAATTCTTCAGGAAGGAGGGCCGGCGAAATTACAAACCCAATCCGATCAGCAAGTGGGTTTTCTCCAAGGAGCCGTCGCACCCCGTCATCATCGCTAAAGAGATCTTTGAGCCCGTCGCGATCAAGTTTCTCGGCAAGCGCAATCAGAATAGCGGCCGCCCCGCATCTGAAAAACCCTCTGAGCACGGCGGTGCCTATAACAGCTCCCGCTATCTGCTAAGCGGCCTGCTGGAATGCGCCGAATGCAAAACGAACTACATGGTCGTCAAGACGAGGCACACCGGCAAGTCTCCAATCGCTTACTTTGGCTGCGGCTCGAAAGAACGTTGGGGCAAGAAACAATGCCCCAGCAAGCGTATCAACATGGCGGTCGGCGAAGGCGTCGTTATGGATACGCTGCTCAATCACCTGCTCACAGAACAAACGGTCAAACAATTCATTGATGCGTTCAATGATTTCTCCGACAGCAAGAGCGCCTCGGTAGCGGGTGAAAGAAAACGCCTTCAAATCGAAAGGGAGCGTGTGGAATCCGAACTCGGCAAGATCAAACACGCCATCCTGCAGGGAATTGATCCCGTTACGTTCTTGTCTGAGATCGAGGATAGGCAGCGCGTTCTGCGGGAACTGCTCGAGGAGCTGGCCGGGATAGATAGAAAGGGGTCTGATACGTTGATCCGGTATGACCCAGCAAGGCTGGGGAATTGGGTGGAGTCGCTCCGCAACAATCTGCTGGCCTGCGACTTCTTCACCCGGCGGGAAACGGTCCACCGGTTTATCAAGAAGATCGTCGTGAATCCCGATCGTTCCGCCAAAATAATATGGGACCTGCCGGCCACGCTCGGCTGGAGCGATGACCAACAGGTCCCATTGACTCAATTCGACTTACCCCAAAAAGGGATAAATAAAATTGATTGCGGGGGTGTGCAACGAAACAATCTCCATCACCCCTGCGCCAAAATCATACTTAAATTCGAGATTTTAGGCAAAAACCGTTGGCCTTACGGCTGGGAGATCCTCCGCCAACTGACCTACCCGGACTTCTACCCCTACCCGACCACTCAAGCCTCTTAAATCGCAGAGCGTCACCAGGCAGAATATAAAGAGCTTGCTTTGTTGGCGGGAAGGAAGGTATTCCTTGTCCCTGCAGCGGACGGGCGGATCTCGCTCAATATCAAAAGGAGAGGAATACCAATGTCCAAAAAATCGAAAGCTGGAAAGACGAAATCTCTTAATACTAACGGGAATAAATCAAAGATTGTCCAGACTGCGCCCGACACTTTGCCGGTCGCTGGATCGGAGATTTCGGTCCAACCCAAAGGAAGACCAATGTTGCGGGCGATCCGGATAACACCGGAGCTGCTGGAGGCAGCCAAGGCATACAAAAAGGTCACCGGGGTCAGCTTCTATCGGCTCGGTCTGGAGGCCATCACTGATCGCCTAGTAAAAGAGGGTTACATAAACCGGCCAACTGAGCCGAAAACGAAATCGCAAGAAGCGGAAATTGCCAAGGCGTAAATGCCATCTGGCCGAGTTCTCAATCCAAGTATTCGAGGACGGTACCATTGATTTTGATGGCTTTGATCGCTTCCTCTGGGAACTGCTCCACGGGGCATCGACGAATGAACTTGCCATCCGTTCCCATAGCCCGAAATGGCGGCAATCCTGCCTTGTAAAGAAGAGCTAACTTCCTCGACGAAGAATAGTCCTCCGTCCGAGGGAAAAAAGACGAAGAAAGAGTTGCATTCTTCGGGAAGTCCTTGTACGGTCCACCCGACCTAGAAGGATTGGCGACCTCAACAAAATGGAGGTATGGAGGCAATGAGATATTCACAACTTAGACTTTGGCTGGAAAAAGCTGAGAAGGCTTTGGGAAAGGACTGGTACGAGTGCGACGAAGAGACAGGACGCGAATGCCCAGGCGTGAAATGTTGGGCGGGAGCCCATCGTGCTCTTGTCTACCTAAACCGTGCCATCGATGAAATGAATTCGAACTCTGAATCAAGAATGCGCGAAGCAAATAAGCATGTAAAGGAGTGAACTGGAATGGCGAGGGCGATTTCTGAAGTTTTTGATCGTGAAGTACAGACGGATGACGAGCCATTTGATAAAAGAGACCGCCAGCTTTTGCGGATTTGGAGAAACGCGATTAAGGAGCAGCGAACAATCATCGATGATGTGCTGATCACACTCTGCGGTTGGTCATTCGATACCCTACAAAAAATGGCGCGGGAGGAAGACTAATGGAAAAACCCGAACTGCATCTTCCGTGGCAAATCCAAAGGCGAGTACATTGTAGATAGCCGCAGCCTCTTTGTCGCCAAGATTGCCAAGACTGGCCACGCTGCGATGGACGCCGAACACAAACAAATCCAAGCGTACATCGTTCACGTGGCCAACCCCTACAACGTTTTATTAACAGCCGTCTGCGCTGGCCTGCAGGAGCACGAGCCCTATGTCGGCTACAAAACCACTCTGCTTCAGCAAGCGTTAGCAAAAGCCATAAATGAAGCGCCAATATGTCGCGTTTCTCGACGGAGTTAGCACCTCTTTACAGCCGAAGAATGGACTTGCTTCCTTGCCACAGAGCCTGTACGGTCCACCTGACCAAGAGAAAAAGGAGGCTCAGGTGAAAAATACTGATCGCATAAAGAAGGCTATAGAGGATTTGGGAGCCGTACGGCTGGATATTGAGCAACTCAACCTAAACGACGTCTCCGACTTCATAAGGGAGATCCAGGGCATGCTCGTAGACGAGGGCAAGCAGATGCGCAAGACTCATAGGAACAAGTGACACAAGCCAGATCTCGGAGGAACGACCATGAAATTAAACGAATACGAGATGCAGTCTCTCCACCGATTCATCGGACAGATCAACATACAGTTTATCCCAACAGACTACTTCGTGATCGCCACGGTTTTACACGAGCGTCTAGGAAACGCGCTGCGAGCGATCCAAAACAGGAGGCTTGATCATGACGGCAAACAAAGCTGAGATCAGCAAAAAGTATCTGACCAAAACGGGTATCCCGGTGACAGTGCTCGCCGCGAAGGGTGCCAAGATGGTGCTCAAAGTCGAGACCACCGGCAACAAAACAGAAGTGGACGGAGACTACGAACTCCGGCCCTACGATGAGTCCAAGCTGAGCAAAGACGCCCGGCTGCTCATCAAGGCAACAGGCAAGTCGAAGAACGGCACGCCCAAGGGAAAGAACAAGGAAGGTTCCTTGGCTGCCATCATCGACCCGCTCTTATTCGCCGGCGAGCTTACGGTCAAGGAGATTGCCGCCGAACTGACGAAGAAGGCAGGTGCCGCCGCTAAGGGCAAGGATCTCGAAGCCAACATCCGAGCTAGGCTGTATTCCTTCAAGAAGAAAGGTGGTTCCATACAAAGGGATGCCAAAAAACGTCTTCGGGTTGTGCTGAAGAAGGGCTGAGATCATGCAAGCCAGAGAGCTCATTGAGCTGGCCGACCGAACAGTTTGCCAGATGTTTTCGGGCACGGGCGGTGTTCCCGAGGCGCGCGTGTGGATTCACACGAAGAAGCGCATCATTGCGATCCCATGCAAGCCTCGGGGATCGGGAGAGGAAAGCAAGATGAGAGCGCTCATTTGCGCCATCATCTATGCCGCCAGAAAGACCGGGACCTTTGAGGGCGCAGTTTTAATGGCTGAAGCGTGGATGTCCATTGTGAAGTCTCCCCTGCAGAAGTCTCATCCGATGCCCTCGCTGGATCCGAATCGAATCGAAGTCGCCATGCTGCTGGCTTACGGAGCAAATGGAAAGATCGAGGCAAGATCCAGAAGGATCGAGCTCCGCAACGGCAAGCGTACCATTGGCGGGATTTTCGAACCCACCAACAAGACGGGGATACGCTACGAAAGTTGGATTGACGCCGCATTTACGAACTCTACGGAGGCAGGCAATGGAAAATCACGCGGGCACTAAACTCAAATCGGAGTTCGTCATAGAATTCTTGCGACAGATCCGGGTGGAGCGGGGCTTATCCTCCAACACTCAGGCGGCATACGGCTACCAGCTCGCGGGATATGTGAATTTTCTGCGAACGCGGGGAAAGTTGCCGACTAACGCCGTGCGGGAAGACGTCCTGACCTACCTGGAGAGCCTGCAGACACGGAAGTTAAAACCGGCCTCCCGATACCTGGCGGCGATCTGCATTCGCCAATTCCAGCGCTTCTTGGCGGCCGCCGGTAATGCGACAGCAGCGCCGATAGATCTCAAACTACCGAAGATTGGGGAGCGCCTACCCGATCCGTTGACCGCAGGAGAGATGGACCGCCTGTTGGCCATTCCCACAGGTGGCAGTTTTCATCGACTCCGAATGAAGGCAGGCCTTGAGATCATGTATTCGACAGGTTTAAGGGTGTCTGAATTGGTCAATCTCAAACTGAGCGGAATCAATTTGAACGAAGGCTGGATCCGGGCAATAGGGAAGGGTGACCGGGAACGCATGGTTCCCATAGGGCCCAAAGCCAAAGAGGCGCTTCTCCTTTATATAGAAACACGCAAAATTCGGACTGGCGCTAAATCCGACGTCCTCTTTTTGACCTCTCGCGGCCACCCCTGGACCCGCGGCGCATTCTGGTGGCAGCTTAAGAAGTTGGCGAAAGAAGCAGGCTTATTGGGAAGTGTCCATCCACACCGCATTCGCCACGCGTTTGGGGCTATTTTAACCGCTCGTGGGGTAGGGCTGAGAGCCATTCAACAAAATTTAGGGCATCGACACAGCGTAACCACGGAAATTTATACGCGAATCTCGCCGGATCAAATACGCACAGCGCTCGAAGCCGCCCACCCGCGTTTCTGAATATCTATCGGCGGCGAGAATTTGAGCTCCTTATTTTCTTTGTCGTCTTGGCGCGAGTCGGGGAGATTAGAGCATCGACAGGGATCTTAATACGATAAAATTTGAGTAATTTTGGTGTGAGGACCTCATTGGCAGTCCGAAACCAAGTGCTGCACTTGGGGCAAAGGGACACAACCCATCCTACTCCTAGACGGGAAAACGTCGGCTTGCGGCAGCGGGGGCAGGTTATAACAAGCGTTCCACGAACCCGTCTCTGCCTTCGTTTTCGCGCATCTGAATATTTCATCCCTTTTTCCGCCTAAAATGACAGCCTGGAATATCCTGACGTCAACGATTTTACTGCTTTGAGACGTTCTTTGCCCACCGAATACGTCCAGCCCGATCGGACTTAAAACTTCGGCAATCTAATAGAATTAATATCAAGTACTTCGAGTTTCGCCTCGCAGGTCGCATCAGCACAGACAAAAATGATCTTTTCTTCGATCAATTCGGGTCTCATCCATACGCTCTTCATCTTTCCCTTCCGAACTTCAGCCGATGCAGCGCAGTTCTCATTGTGCTCGTTGATCTTTTTCAATTCGCTTTCCTTCCCGAGCAATTCTAATCAGTATAACACACGTCGGGATTAGTAGTCCGTGGACTAGTATGCGTTGCTCTATGACAATGGTCGCATGCGCCGTAAACCTTTGGACTCAGATCTGGTCGCGTTGGGTGTTACGATCAGAGCTCTGCGAATCAAGAAAGGCTTATCTCAGGAAGCTTTCGCTGATGAAGCCGCTCTTGATAGGGCCTTCGTAGGGCGGATCGAGCGCGGGGAAACAAATCCAACCGTTAAGACTGTCTTTCGTATGGCCCGAGCTCTACAAATACCTACAGCGAGACTCTTTCCCGACAAGCATACCGCTTCTATGAATTGACGATTTACGAAGTCGTCCGCCTATAATTAGGCGAGTGAAATGTCTTCCTTCCATCGGCTACGGATTAGTGCTCTTTCTCGCTGGAGTCCCATCGTCTTTTGCCCAATGGATTGAACGACCCGATCTGGGCGTTGTGTTGGCAGTTCCTGCGGAGGGGTCGTCGAAGTTTCTGCTTCTTGGCGCGAATAAAGGCTATAATCGGCATTGAGAAATAGAGGCCGAAGACTCTAATGTCCCAAACAACAAAAGGACTCTTATGTTGTGCGAGCTTTCACCTAATCTTGAAATTAACCCCATTAAAAAAATTAATGACGATAGCGCGGAATACACACAAACTGGCGGCACACTCTTTGCGCGTCTTTTGCGGGATTCAGAGCATAATAACGTTACACCCACGGCCGAAACTAACCTGATTGACCGACGTTCACCCAGCCCGCGCTCTACAGTTCTTGTTATTGAAGATGAAGGTTTTATGAGGTATATGATCGGTCAAAAACTTACGCGAGGCGGGTTTCAAGTGATCGAGGCTGCTAGCGGCACAGAGGCGTTGCAGAAATTAGACCTCTATACAGGAGTCCTTAGCCTTGTTTTGTCGGACATTGTCATGCCTGGGATGAGCGGGAAAGATGCCGTCGCGCAAATTCGTATCACTCGGCCCTCGGTTCGGGTCTTGTATATGTCCGGTTATCCATCGGACTTTATTGCGTTTCGAGGAGTTTTAGAGGACGGTGCTTCATTCCTTGAAAAAACGGACATTATCGGGGACGGACTATTACAAAAGGTCCGCGACATGATTAACCCTTGAAGCCCACAGATCTTGTTAATCATCCGCCTGGGAACACCCAGCCTCAGACTTCTAAAAAATCTTTTCCTATTGTGGGAATCGGAGCCTCTGCTGGCGGCCTAGAAGCGTTTACGCAACTCCTCAAGTCGTTGCCTATCGATACCGGGATGGCTTTTGTCTTAATCCAGCATTTGGCACCGAATCATAAAAGCCTGTTGGCCGATATTTTGTCGCGTCAGACACAGTTGCCAGTGAGTGAGGTGAAAGATAAGACTCTCGTCGAGCAGAATCACATCTATGTCATGCCTCCGAACACACAGATGACCATTCAAAGCGGTGTCTTAATGTTGACGGAGCGGACAGTTGCTAAGGGACCTTTCCACCCCATCGATTATTTTCTACGTTCCCTTGCGGCGGATCAAGGTAGTGGTGCGATTGCGGTCATTCTCTCCGGCGCCGATGGGGATGGTTCTCAGGCCATGGAAGCCATTAAAAGCGAAGGTGGAATTACTTTCGCCCAAGACTTCGCGTCCGCCAAAATTAATTCAATGCCTGCCAACGCGGCCGCAACAGGGCTTGTAGACTTTGTCCTACCACCGGAAGCGATCGCGCGTGAGCTGGCGCGAATCGCGAGAGATCCAACGGCTCTCCAAATGCTCAACATCCCGGGCGAAGACTTATTATCGACCGAAAATGAGGCGCTAGTGTCAATCTATGCGCAGCTGCAACGGGCTCAAGGGGTTGATTTCACGTTTTACAAACAGGCGACACTCAAGCGCCGGATCGCGCGTCGTATGGTCGTTCAAAAAGCCAGTTCGCTTGAGGATTACATGCAGGTTCTTAAGCGGGTACCCGAGGAAGTCAACGCTCTCTACAATGACATTTTGATTCACGTCACAGAATTTTTTCGTGATGCCGATACATTTGACAACTTAAAAAAACATGTATTCCCACTTCTTATGAAAGATCGCGCGTTGAACGATCCCATTCGCATTTGGGTGCCAGGATGCGCAACGGGAGAAGAAGTCTATTCGATTGGCATCTGCTTGTTAGAATTTCTGAGCCTTCAATCGATTCAAAACCCGATTCAGATATTCGCAACAGATATTAGCGATATGCCTTTGAAGATTGCGCGGACCGCCGTCTACACGGAACGAGCGCTAAAGGGAGTTTCAATCGAAAGGTTACGAAAATTCTTCACCCCTATCTCGGGCGGCTATCAAGTCAATAAATCGTTGCAAGACCTTTGTCTCTTTGCAAAACAAAATGTGGCCAAAGATCCGCCATTCTCAAGAATGGATTTAATTTCTTGCCGCAATGTGTTGATTTATCTAGGCCCGGAGCTGCAAAAACGAGTCATGCCCATTTTTAATTATGCCCTGAAACCCACAGGGCTTTTAGTCCTTGGAAATTCCGAGACTTTAGGGGCATTCACGGAACTTTTTTCACCCTTGGATCGAAACTCGAAAATTTACCGTAAGAAAACCATTCCGTTCGGACGGCATCCCTTGTTTACGAAGACCGATTATCCCGTCCAGAAACCAGAGCCTAAAATAGTACAGCCTACGGATGAGGGCAGCAGCCGTCTTAGCATCCAAAAAGAAGCCGATCGCTATGTTCTCGAAAAATACGGACCGGCGGCCGTAATTATTGACGCAAGCATGAACATCGTTGAGTTTCGCGGGCCCGCGAATCAATTTCTTGAAGTGACGTCGGGCGCGGCAAGTCTGAATTTATTGAAGTTGGCTAAAGAAGGACTCCTCTCAGAGTTGCGTCCGGCGATTCATAAAGCCAAGAACGAAAATGTGACGGTTAAAAGCCGAGAATCCCAGATCAGCCGCGAGGGAGTTTTCAGAAACGTAACCATTGAGGTCATTCCGCTTAAGCACACGCCCGCACAGGAATCTTATTTTATGGTTGTCTTCGAAGAGATTCCGTCAAGCCCGATCGTCGAAAGTAAAACGGCAACACTAGCGCCGAAGAACAGCGGATTGCAGGAGTATAAAGCGGCCTGGGAAGTTTCTGAGATTGAGAATGCCCGATTACTAAAAGAATTGACTGCGACAAAGCACTACTTGCAATCAACGATAAACGATCAGGAGATCGTTAACGAAGAACTCAAAGCGGCGAATGAAGAAGCGATTTCTACCAATGAAGAGTTCCAAAGCGCCAATGAAGAATTGCAGACGGCCAAGGAAGAGCTGCAATCCACCAATGAGGAAACGGCAACGTTGAACGACGAGCTTCAGAACCGCAATCTCGAGCTCACACGTCTTAATGATGATTTGGTCAATCTGATGGGCGGGGCGAACGTCCCGATCATCATTTTAGGAAGAGACCACCATATCCGGCGTCTGACACCCGCCGCGGAAAAATTGCTGAATATTGCGCACCTCGATATCGGCAGATCCATCCATGAACTCACCCTCGCTATTTCAATCCCAGATCTTGGGGGCATTGTAGCCTCCGTTCTGACGTCGCTTAAGGTCGAACAGCGTGAGCTACAGGACTCGCATGGGCATTGGTACAACATGCGTATTCAGCTTTACAAAACACTTGATGAAAAAATTGACGGTGTTGTGATCTCATTTTCAGATATCCAAATGGCTAAAGAACGTCAAGCAGCGGCCACGGTGTGGTCGACAGAACTTGAAGCGCAAGTGAAACAAAGAACCGAAGAACTCACGCACACGCAAAATGCGCTTCATAAGGCCGAAAAGCTCGAAGCGATTGGTCGATTAGCCGGCGGGGTGGCGCATGATTTTAATAATCTAATGACCGGGATCTTGGGAATTACCGAAGAGTTGCAATTGAAGTTGGGACCGCAAAGTGCACATCTTGAGGACCTCGATCACATTCTCGGCGCCGCTAAGAGAGCGGCCGTCATCACGAAACAGTTATTGGCTTTTGGCAGGCGGCAGGTGAATAACCCGCAAGTTCTCAACCTCAATCAAGTGATCGGTACCATGGATGGACTTTTTAGGCGCCTTTTGGGCGAAGACATCGAAATAAAAACCGTGTTAGATCCTCAGCTTTGGTCGATGCGCATTAATCCAGGGAATTTGGAACAGGTGATTCTTAATCTCGGACTGAATGCCCGCGATGCGATGCTCTCTGGAGGTAGGCTCACATTAGAAACGGCAAACGTCAAATGGGAAGAAAGTCATGCCGTACAGAATGTGCCTATCCAGCCTGGCTCCTATGTAGTTTTGACGGTCACAGACACGGGATCGGGAATGGCCCCTGAAATCATAGATCACATGTTTGAACCGTTTTTTACGACAAAAGTGGGTAACGGTACGGGATTGGGGCTAGCGAACGTCTATGGCATCGTAAAGCAAGCCGATGGTGAAATCCGCGTCGACAGCGAACCGGGAAAAGGAACGACTTTCAAAATTTACTTTCCGCGCGTTGACGAACTTTCTACTTCAGAACCAAGTTCGGAACCGGGAGAGGCCCGAGGCGGCTCTGAGACCATCCTTCTCGCCGAAGACGAAGACATCGTTCGACAGGTGGCGGTGAAGGCGTTGCGCAAAAAAGGGTATACGGTTCTTCATGCAAGCAGCGGACAGGCTGCCGCGGAAATGAGCGACAACTATTCTGGGACAATCGATCTTCTTATCACGGACATTATCATGCCGGGGATTAATGGTAATGAATTAGCAAAGTCGCTATCCACAAAGCGGGCGCAGATGAGCATTCTGTTTATGTCCGGCTATACCCAAGACATCATTAGCCAACGCGGCGTTCTAAACCCCGGAACAAACTTCATTGAGAAAACATTTACCGGCGAAGGCCTTTGCCATAAAGTCCGAGAAGTCTTAGATGCGGCGAAGAAACGGTTGAATCAGTAAAGGAGGTTCCAATGAAGAAATTCCACGCTACTATTTTAATTGTAGAGGACGATGAAAATGATCAATTCTTTATTACGCAGGCGTTCCGAAAAGTGGGGGTGGCCGACCCGGTCCATGCCGTAAATAATGGTGAAGAGGCTATCGCGTATATGATGGGGCAAGGAAAATATTCAGATCGCCAAGCATTTGCGTATCCCACCTTCATTATTACTGACCTCAAAATGCCTCGCGGCGATGGATTCGCGGTCCTTGAATTTTTGAAGAGAAATCCGCAATGGGCGATCATTCCGACCGTCGTATTTTCGTCTTCGCAGGATCTGGATGATATTAAGAAGTCTTACATGTTAGGCGCCAGCTCCTATCACATAAAGCCGCAGGCGCCGGAAGAGCTCCACAAATTGATTTCAGTGCTGCATGCCTATTGGTTGACGTGCGAAGTTCCGGAAGTGGACAGCACCGGCAAGCAATTAAAGACCCCTAGCGAGGGAAAGCTCGGGGAGAGATTTGAGCAATACTCCAAAGCTGGCGGTCCCACCGCCTGACTCTTGGATCTTATTAGCGCATTTCTCCAATTTGTCACCTCCTGAGAAATAACCGTTCCAATCGTGGTCCCAGTCTAAAAAAGCGAGCATCCCATACGGACTCATCGAATCTCGATTATCATCGGCGTGAACTGGAATCGAAAACGTAATTAAGATGGCCAGTGGAAAAGCTGTAGCAAGAGCTGAACGGATGTTCAAAAGTGGCTCCCTATAGTTTCCGGGTCGATTGATTAGCAGCAGGATCAAAGTCGAGCATCTTGAACAACTCTGGCGACGACTTTAGATAACGATCCTGAGAGGTCTCTTGCAACCAATGGCTGAGGGTGGTCGGGTTAGACTGTAGCCGAGCATCGCCCCATTTTTGATTCTTGAACATTTCCGTTGAGTCCCAATCGGAGCCGATGTACGACAAGGCTTTTACGTCATTGGCAACAATGAATTTAAATAGTGGGGCAAACCACAGATTCCAACTGTTCGCATATTTTGCTTGAATGCCCAAAGGACTGCTCTCGCAAATCATAACGGGCTTTCCATGTTTTTTGGCCAAATCGATCATGGGCTGCATGTAGCTTTGCGGTTGATTGAAATAGGAAATCCCAAACCAATCGACGTAATCGTCGCCGGGATACCAGTCTATCAAGGGCCGAGAGATTGAGGCCGCATACGAATGCCAGACAAAAGCCACATTATTGACTTTGAGGCTCCGAAAACGATCGACCACATGTCTGTAAGCCGGGATGTAATCTTCCGGTAGATAGTGATTGTGCGGACCATCGAACTCATACCCGATACGCAAGTAAACTGGACGATGAGTCTTTTGGAGCCATGTTGC
>JBBQYF010000064.1:0-13159 GCA_038208955.1 Elusimicrobiota bacterium | reverse complement strand
GGGTGGACCAAAGGAGAGGTAAATGCTTGGCCGCCCGCCCGCACCGCCGGCAACGCCATCGTCATCAACCCCGTTAGAACGCCGAGGCTCTGCGGGGTCGCTCTCGGAAGACGGACTGTATACGACGAGGGACGATGTTTCTTTTTTTCCACTTTCAGATATTGCTCCTAATCGACGCTGTTGCTTTTCCTTGCGTCCATTAAATCGCTTCGACTATTTATAGATCGCTGAATATGATACTAGGCTTAGCAACCAAGGAACCCCGAGCGCGGTGAACAATACCTTTAGAGTGCCGACGTTACGTGGATCTTCGTGCGCACGGGCAATGGATTCATAAAGGAGTTTGATATTCCAGAGATGGACACTCAGCAAGAGTACACAGAGCCCAACTCCTGCGAGGACGATTTGTTGGGTTCCCAGCTGCATCCGATCGAACAAATAAAGCACAGGATAACGAACAGCGCCAGAATCGGACGATAAAAGTAGCGGAAACAGAAAAGTCTACATGACGAAGTAGGATTTCCCACCCTCGCTATCCCCTGGCTTTCTTATTTTTGTGAATTGGGCAGAATGGTATTTAAATCTGTTATGAAAAGCCTTCCCCTGCCGATGTGTTGAAGCCAGGTTTGGACCTCACTCTTTGCCTGCAAGCCGATTCCGATCCACTTCCAATCTTGGTTCACCTGGAAGAGTAAGCGGGAGATCTTTTTTACCCAACTCGCTGTAAACTCACTCCTCGAGAGACCCTTTTGTTATAATTTTGATGAGCGGCACCCAGGGGGTCCGCTTTTTTCGTCGGTCGTTGCATCGACGAAAGAATTCGAGGTCTTTATCACGGAGGGGTCGCATAGTGGCCTAGTGCGGCGGTTTGCTAAACCGCTATACGGGGTAAACCCGTATCGAGGGTTCGAATCCCTCCCCCTCCGTCATAGAGATCAGAATCTGGGATATTTAATCTAAATAAATAGGAAGCTATGGCAAGTCCGCATATCAAAGAAGAAATACCGGAGTATTTAAATGGCGATCTCCCGGAAGACCGGCGCCGGGAGATTGACCGGCATTTGGCGGATTGCGGGGCTTGTCGCCAGCAAGTCATGAAGGCCCGTTCCAAACAAGCTCGAATCAAGCGTCAGGCTTTGAAAAAGGCGGCGGGGCCCGATCAGGTTCCAAATTTTCTGCTGAACCGCCTGGGCCGGCAAAGGGGTGTTGAGCGACCGCAAAAACGCAACCCTTGGTTATGGATTTTCCTCCTGGTCGCCGCCGGTGCGGGCTATTGGTATTGGCAGCATCACAATGGTCGCGGCCTCATGCCGGCATACCAAGCCGGCGCGCCACCCGAATCTGTTAGCACCGATACGGTTGCTGCCGTGCCTCGCGCCGAACCTGTGGCCGGGAGCAAAATGTCCGCGGCTCCTGTAGCGTCTACCGCAACCGGTACCACCGAGGGTTCGGCAGCGCCTGCCCCCGTCGCCTCCGCGCCGCCCGTCCGGAAGACATTGCCAACGGGGCCCGTGCCCGGCCCTTGGAGCGGAGCCGATAGCCCCATGAAGGATGTTCGTAAAATGGTTATCCGAAACCCGGGAGCTTGGCAATCGCTATGGAGCCAAATGGGACAAACGACCCCGGTCCCGGCGGTCAATTTTGACGATTACCTGATCGTCGCCGTCTTTGCTGGGGAAGAATCGACGGCCGGATTTAGCGTCGCCATTGAACCGCCCAAGGAAGATCCCAGCGACATGACCGTTTATTACAAGATCGTCGAGCCCCTCCCTGAATCCTCGCCCGAACCGATTGTGACCCACCCTTGGGCTATGCGCGCCATTCCACGGATGTCACGCCGCGTGCACATCGCCGCGGCGTCCTGACGCGTTCCTGGCATGATAAAATAGAAAGGCTTACCCGTTGGCGCTACAAGGAGACCAATCATGAACCCATTACGTGACTTAGAACAACAAGGCCAGAGCGTTTGGCTCGATTTTATTACGCGGCAGTTCTTGGCCGACGGCAAACTTCAGAAGTTGATTACCGAGGACGGCCTCACGGGCGTCACCTCGAATCCCACCATCTTCCAGAAAGCGATTGCCGGGGGCAAGGAATACGATCCCGTGATTACGCGGTTGCAGGGGGCCGGGCAACATGCCCTAGCCATTTTTGAAGCGCTGGCTATTGAAGATATCCAACAAGCCTGCGATGCCTTCCGGCCCGTCTACGACAAAACCCGAGGGGTCGATGGGTACGTATCGCTGGAAGTTAATCCGCATCTCGCGCGTGATACGCAGGGCACGCTCGCCGATGCTCGCCGCCTTTTTGCCGCCGTCAAGCGTCCGAACGTGATGATTAAAATTCCCGGAACTCAGGAATGTTTGGATGCCATTGAGCAAGCGCTGGGTGAGGGGATCAACATCAACGTGACCCTTATTTTTTCGCTGGCCCGCTACCAGGAAGTCCTGGACGCCTGGCTCCGCGGTATCGAACGCTTGGCCGCTTCGGGGAAGCCCGTCGGGTCGGTTGCTTCGGTCGCGAGCTTTTTTGTCAGCCGCGTCGACAGCGTAATTGATGCCATGCTTGAAGAAAAGAACATCAGTGCGCTGCAAGGCAAGGCGGCGATCGCCAACGCTCAAAAAGCTTACGCCCTTTTTGAAAAAACCAAAGCCAGCCCGCGCGTGCAGGTGCTTCTGGCTAAAGGCGCCCATATTCAGCGTCCGCTCTGGGCCAGCACGAGTACAAAAAATCCAAAATTTCGCGACGTCCTTTACGTCGAAGAATTGATTGGAGCTGAAACCGTCAATACCATGCCGCTCGCGACGATCGACGCGTTTCGCGATCACGGGAAGGCGCGCCAAGCGTTGCCCGTTCCCCCGAGCGAGCCCGATCAAGTCCTGGCGCAACTCAAAGAGGCCGGCGTCGATATGGACAACATTACCCGTCAACTCGAAGAAGACGGGTTAAAACTTTTCGGGGAATCTTATGACAGCTTGATTAAGAGCTTGGAGCAAAAGAAAGAGGCTTTAAAGGTTTGATGTTTGACGGAAAATAAATGGAGGACGTATGCAAATCGGTTTAGTTGGCTTGGGACGTATGGGCATGAATATGGGCCGGCGCTGGCTGCGCGGCAATCACCAAGTGATCGCCTTTAACCGTAGCCCCGAAAAAACCCAGGAGCTGGCCAAAGAGGGTGCGGTCGCCACGCGCTCGCTGAAAGAATTTGTCGAGAAGTTGCAGGCTCCGCGCATCGTTTGGCTGATGCTGCCAACCGGCGCCACGGTCGATGAGCATGTGCAGGAGTTGGCCGGTCTCCTGTCCCCCGGCGATATTATGATCGACGGCGGGAATACTTATTATAAGGACGATATCCGCCATGCGGAATATCTTAAAGCCAAAGGCATTCGTTTTATTGACGCCGGTGTCAGTGGCGGCATCTGGGGACTCAAGATCGGCTACTGCACGATGGTCGGCGGCGCGCCCGAGGATTTCAAACACATCGAGCCACTGCTTAAAACCCTCGCCCCTCAAGACGGCTATCTCTATTGCGGCCCGACCGGCGGCGGTCACTTTGTGAAGATGGTGCATAACGGGATCGAATACGGGATGATGCAGGCCTACGCCGAAGGCTTTGAAATTCTCCAAGCCTCACCTTATAAACCCGATTCTCGAGCGGTCGCCCACCTCTGGAATCAGGGAAGTGTTGTGCGATCCTGGTTGCTCGAATTGGCCGAGGAGGCGTTCAGCAAAGACCCGGAGCTCTCGCAAGTCGGCGCTTATGTTGAAGACTCCGGCGAAGGACGCTGGACGGTGCAGCAAGCCGTCGACACCGGAGTGGCTGCGCCCGTGATTACGCTGTCGCTTTTTCAGCGCTTTATCTCGCGCCAGAAGGAAGCGTTCGGCATGCGGATGCTAGCGGCGCTGCGCAATCAGTTCGGCGGACATGCGGTGGCGAAGCCGGGCGAGGAAAAACGCAGTTCGGCGGTCGGCGCCGGATCTGTTCAAGCCGCTTCGGCGGACCATGCGGCTATTCCCCATGGCCTGGTTATGACGCCGAAAAAATAATCCAATGACCCCCGTCGATTCGCTTCCCGCGACCAATAGCGCCACGGAAACAGAACCCGAGACAAAAGCCGTTTCCGTTTCCAATGTCATGGGTGAAGACGAGCTTTGCCTGGTCGAGCGTGTTCCCTCGCCCTGCGGAATTGTAATTTTCGGCGCCTCCGGCGACCTGACGCATCGCAAGTTGTTACCCTCGCTCTTCTCGCTCGTCCTGGCAGGCGGAATGCCGCCGCATTTCTATATTGTCGGAGTCGCGCGCACGGAAATGTCTGACGACGCCTTCCGTGAAACGGTTCGTACCTCGCTCGATACGGCCGGGACCGCGGGGACAGCCGCCGAGCGAGCCGCTTTCATTAAACGTTGTTACTATACGAGCGCCGATTACAACACGCCGTCGGCTTACGCCGCGCTTCGCGACCGACTCGCCAGTCTGGATAAATCCGAGAAGACGGATGGACGTCATTTGTTTTATTTGTCCACGCCGCCTTCCCTTTATGAAGCCGTTGCGCATCAGTTGGGCGCCGCCGGGATGGCCAGCCAGCGGCCCGATGCCTGGACCCGCATTGTCATTGAAAAACCCTTCGGCCACGACCGCGCCTCCGCCGAAGCACTGAATAAAGCCATTCACAGCGTCTTCGAAGAAAATCAGGTTTACCGTATTGACCATTACTTGGGCAAAGAAACTGTTCAAAATATTTTGATGTTTCGCTTCGCGAACGCCATTTACGAGCCGATCTGGAATAATAAATATATCGATCAGATCCAGATTACCGCGGCCGAATCGGATGGCGTGGAACACCGCGCCGGGTACTACGAACAGGCGGGCGTCGTGCGCGATATGTTTCAAAACCATTTGTTTCAGCTTCTGTCGCTCGTCGCCATGGAGCCTCCTTGCTCGTTCGAAGGCGACGCCGTGCGCGACGAGAAAGCGAAAGTGATGTCTTCCCTCGTCGATTATTCGCTGACCGAACTTCCCAAGCGTGTGGTTCGCGGTCAGTACGCCCCCGGCACACTGAACGGCAAACCAGTGTCCGCCTACCGCGCGGAACAGGGGGTCGATCCCGCCTCTTGTATTGAAACCTATGCCGCGCTGAGGGTTGAAATTGAGAATTGGCGCTGGGTCGGGGTTCCCTTCTATCTTCGCTCTGGAAAACGCATGAACCGTCGCGTCACGGAAATTACCGTGCAGTTTAAGCACGTGCCCACGTCTATTTTCAAACCTCTTTTGGCTGAACAGATCGCGGCGAATGTCCTCAACTTTCGGATCCAGCCCAACGAGGGCATCACGCTGCAATTTGAAGCCAAACACCCCGGCTCGAAACTGAGCATGAGTTCCGTCAACATGAATTTCGATTATGAGAAAGCCTTCGGCGTCAAACCGCCCGAAGCCTATGCCCGTTTGTTCCAGGACATCATGCTGGGCGACCAAACGCTATTTGCCCGTCAAGACTGGCTATCGTCCTCCTGGGCTTTTTTGGATCCCGTGCTCGACTATTGGCGGGCGCAAAAAGAAAAAGGCCTCGCTTTCTACCCCGCCGGTAGTTGGGGTCCGCCGGAAGCCGATAAGCTGCTCAGCAAAGAAGGTCGAAAGTGGTTAACCGCCTAATGCCTCCTCCAGCGATCATCGTCTCGGAAACGCCCGAAGCGCTGTCGTCGCGCGTCGCGGACGATTTTGCGTCGCTTGTTTCGGGGGTCCTCTCGCAGCAGGACCGATTTACTGTCGCTCTTGCCGGTGGTTCCACTCCCCAACAATTTTATGCGCGCCTAGCGAAGGAACCTTACCGGTCCGCCATTCCTTGGTCGAAGTTGTGGTTCTTTTGGGGGGATGAACGTTGCGTGCCAAAAGATCACCAAGAGAGCAATTTCCGCATGGCCAGCGAAGCACTGCTGCAGCTTGTCCCGATCAATTCGGCGCACGTGTACCGGATGCATGGGGAAGATCCGCCCCCCGTTGCCGCCCGTGATTACGAAGGGTTGATGCGCACCATTTTCGGGCAGGTTCCGTGGCCGACTTTCGATTTGATTTTGCTCGGGCTAGGCACCGACGGCCACACGGCGTCGCTGATGCCCGGCACACCGGCTTTGTCTCCCGGCGACCGCTGGGTCGTCGGCAATGTCGTTCGGGCTCTGCAAACGGTGCGCATCACCTTGACGCTGCCCGTGCTGAATCATGCGCGTCAAGTCTGGTTTTTGGCGACTGGGACTAAAAAACAAATTCCATTTGCCAATGCCCAAGGCGAACCGAATCCCGCCTGTCCGGCAAGTCTCGTTCATCCAGAGTCTGGGGAGCTGCGTTGGTACGTTGATCAAGCGGTTCTGAACAAAGTCGAATCTCCGTCGCACTGACGATCCCTCAAGGGACCGCGGCCATCCAAACCTCCGGCGATGTCCAACGGCTGATCCTAAACAACCCTCTTCGGATCTTGGGTCTGTCACTGTTTTTAATTTCCTTGGGAGCGCCTGTGTCGCAGGCCCAAACGCCGGTTAGTCAATTTGACGTCGAGGACTATACGGTCTCCGTTTCAACGCATTCCTGGGCGCAACCGCCGTCGGACCATCACCGGCTTTTCTTTGATGTGTACAACGTGACCGACTTTTTCGACTCGGAAACGGGGGGGACGGCCGGGTTTACCGATCAGACGCTTTTGGCCGATACCATTCGCCCGACGGCGACCGTTCTGTGGGACGAAAGGTTCCGCATTCAAGTGGGGTTGATTGCCGAGAAAGCCTACGGCAATCCCGTGGGCTACCGCTCGGTCGACCCTTGGCTTCAGTTGTTGTGGCAACCCGTGAAGCCCCTCAGCGTCCTTTTTGGAAATCTCGATACGCCGCATTACTATTATCCCCCGCTGTTTTATCCGACCAATTATTTCATGCAAAGCACCAACGAAAACGGTGCGCAGTTGATCGTGAAAAAACCGGGGTGGTATGACGATCTCTACTTCAACTATCGCTTGCTCGATACCGCCGACCACAACGAAAAATTCGATTTCGGTTTTGTCCACCGGAGCGAATGGAAATGGCTCACACTTCACTATCAAGCGCATTGGATTCATAATGGAGGAGAACTAAATCCCCACGCCTTTAACACGCGCAATGATGTCGCGCAGGCGGGGGGACTGGGCGTTCAGTTTCGTCCGGCGGCCGCCTTTTCCATCGGGGGAACCTACTCTTATCTGCATTCGCATCTGCGACAGGATGCCGATAGCCCGGCCGATCTCATTGGATCGACGAACGGCGACGGCGACCTCTACCAGGTTTTTGCGCGCTGGAGCCGTCTGAAAGTCATTTACGGGAATTGGCGCGGACACCGCTTCTCACATGAAGGGGGCGATCCGATGTTTACTTTGCCGGTTTTACAGATGGCAACATTTCGTTGGGATATTCTGCTCAGTCGTGACTTCAATCTCTTCGCGGAAACCACCGGATACTTCGTCGGCAACAACGTTCAAGGTTACGACCACGACATCAAGGCGGCTTTCCACATCCAAGCCAGTTGGCAGTTCTCCATCCCAATCATCGAGTGGACCACGCCCGCCGCGAGCCCCGAAGGTTCGCCAGTGCCTTCGCGCTGGGATTACGGAATCTAAAAATCCAATGAGGCAAACATTAGACCATGACAGTTGACTGACCGGTCAACTATTCTGGCTCTATGCGAGGCCGAGTCGGATACCAAGCGGAAGTTGCTCCTCACAGCACTCGACCTGATGGGGGAGAATAGCTACGGCCAGGTGAGCGTGGACGACATTTGGAAACGTGCCAAGGTGCAGAAGGGCAGTTTTTATCATTTTTTCCTTCGAAGTCGGACCTCGCTGTGGCGCCAAAACAATGCAGTTGGTAATAGGACGTAAGCCGGTTTAAACGCTGTATCCTCGTCCTCCACGTTAGGGTCTAATAATAAATAGGGTAGGCCAGTACGACAATAATTCGGGAGGATATTATGAAACTACAATACATTCGGGCTCTCGTTGTAGTATGCGCCATGATGATCGGCACTCAAATCGTTTTTGCGGCAGACCAGACCATGCCTAGCGTGACGCCACCGAACGACGCCAGCGTAACGGGCGCCGTGGCTTATGACGCCAGCGCAAGTAGTTCGACTCTGCACCATAAACACCATCGTAAACAGACGACAACACAGACGGGGACGATGACTGATAAAACTGCTACCGGGACCGATAATACCTCCGCTTCTAGTTCGAGCGGAGCGGGGAAGACAACGCCGAATTAGTTATTGACGGCGCTCCTCTTCGCTTCGTTCGGCCGATAGGGCCGAATTTTTTGAGATAATACTACCCCCATGGCTAGTCTAACCACCTTCGGCGACGAGGTTCTCGCGCAAGCCGAAACCCTGAGTCAATCGGGTCTCGATCCCAATCAAATCGCCGGCATTTTGTGTAAGCAGGATCTACTCGGAAAGAACTATGGGATTGGAATTCTTCTCGATGGCGAGGGGAAACCTTGCGCCACATCGCCCACTCTGCTCGAGTACGTGCAAAAGGAATTACAGGAAAGTACAAAAGGGTCTTACGTTAATTCCGAAGCCGTCCGTACAGAGCTCACGCAAGCCGTCCTCCGTTGGCAAGGTGTTCCCGAATCGCTTTGGCGGCATTTTCAATTGCTGCTGCCCTCTGACGCCGGAACGGGCGCCGTCCAGACGGCTGTGCAAGCCGCCACCCTGCTGCACGATGAGTTCGACACGTTGTCGGTGGAAGCGTTGGGGTGGCCCGCTTATCGCGCCATCGCGGCGTCGGCGCGCATGCGTTTCGCCGAATTTTCGACCGACGGCTCGGCCGAAGGCAAAGGGGTGCTTCCGCTCTACCAGGCGGGACCGCTCAACACGACGGGCCGCGTTCCGTCGGCATCCCTGGTCGACGAGCGCGCCCATGCGGCTCGTCGGACCGGTAGTCCTGTCGTTCTTGACCGGGCCTATTCCGGGTTTGAATATGCCCGCCGTTTAGGAGAAATCTCCTACGCTCAACTGATGCAAGAAAGTTTTCGCACGCAAGTCCAACCGTTCATCGACGCCGGGGTCGTTTTTTGCTTAGCGATTAGTCCGACAAAAGCATTTGTCACCTTTGCCCTACGTCCCTGCGGACTACTCCTGGTATTCCATCCGGATGAGTCGCGTCTCGCGCAATTGGTTCCTCCGCTTAGCGCGCTCATTCGAGCACGCGGGTCATCCTTCGAGCATCCGATCAGTCGGGCTTTCGTCAAAGCATTCGTTCGGGACCGTGTGCGCTTAGAAGAAGAACATGCGCGCGTGCTGCAACGCACGGCAGCCGCTGAAGGACAGTGGGCCCGCCTGACCCGGGGGACGCCCATGGAACGGCTTTTTTCTGATCAGTACGCCGGCCTATTTCGCAACCCAACCGCCACCCCGGGAGCGGCCCGCGACGTGTATGGTGCTCACCTCTACCCCGTTTTCTCCGAGGGACGTTGCCGTTTGAATGTCACGGGCTTACCCACCGACGCCGCGGCGGCGGCCTCGGACGTCTCTTTCTTTGCCCGCTATTGTCATTAATGTCGCGTCACGGCGATTTAACCTAAACGTCATTTGGGCTTAACATTCGCGGGTTAGTCTTACGATACTGGAGACCTTGATGACCGTGTTGATGTTTTATCGATGGGCCATGCCGCTTTTGCTGTTAAGCGTTGCGCTGGGGGTCGAAGCCGCTCCCCGCAAACCGATTAAAAAGGTTAATCCCGAGGCCCAACTCCTTGCGCTTTCCAAACGGATCGATGCCGAAACGCTAAGCCTGTCTCGATCAAGCCATATCGATATCTTGGCCGAAGCATTTCACACCCCACTTTCCGTCATTGAAGAAGCCCGATCGAAAGGCGCGAGTTGGGGAAAAATTACCATTGAACTGGCCATGTCGGAACGACTAGTTGAAAAGGATCCGTCACACTATGCCACGACAGCCGATGCCCTTTATGACCTCAATCGGCTGCGCGCCGATTACCCAAGTTGGGGCGCGCTCGCCAAATCGTTGCACCTGCCGCTAAAGCCCATTTTGCTTTCCGTGGCCCGCAGCTACCAAGATCAGCTCTCCTCCGGCCGCACCGAACACGCCTCGCTATAAGTTGTTTAGGGACGTTCCGGCGCCTGAACCCTAAGGCTTGTCAGGGAGGCTAGCGATCGCCCTCCAAGAAATAATCCCACAAGAGAAAAACCCGCTGTCATTAAAGCCCAGGCGCTTAACCACTCGTGATCGATCAAAAAGCCGGAAAGCAGCGGCGCGAGTACTTGGGCGACAGAGACGAGAGATGTGCTCATACCGAGAACAGCTCCTTGTTCCCCGCGACCGGCTCGCTGCGTGAGCAAGCTTGTGAGCGCGGGACGGAGAACTCCAGAACCGAAGGAACTGATAATGGACGTCAAAAAAAGAAACGGCGCACGGTAGACGAAGGCGAGAGCGCCATAACCGATCGCCTGGGTTAAAAAACCAATCACCACGAGGCGCGACTCGCCGAAACGTTTGATCAGCTTGCCTAGTAAATATCCCTGAACGATAATTCCCAAGAATCCGACATAGGTGTAAAAAAATCCCACCTCTCGGGCACCGTAGGGGTGGCCGTGGGCGGTAAAACGGCGTTCGGCAAAAAGCGCAAATCCGGAAATGAGACTGGAGAAGGCCAACCCAAAGAAGAAAAATTGCCAGAGAAGTTCGGCCAATTCTGGACGTTGGAAGTAAGACCGAAAGCGCTGGCGTTGCAACGTTCCCGTAAATGCTGCCCGCGAGGGAGGAAGTTCGCCTGTCGAGGGGGGTGTTTCAATGCCGGCATCCGCGGGGGGCCGACTTTTAGCGGGCAATAGAAAATAAGTGCATAAGATGCTGCAAAACGATAGGCCAGCCGCTGCCCAAGCCGGCGCGCTATAGCCGAACGAAGAGAGATAAGCCGACAAAGCGGGACCGATAAAAAATCCAACACCAAAAGCGATCCCAATCACTCCAAAAGCCTTGGCGCGGTTTTCGGGTTTCGTAATGTCGGAAATATAAGCCTGGGCGATCGGCAGATTCCCGGCCGTAATGCCATCGATAAACCGTGAGAGAAAAATGACCCAGAGCGCATTGGCGCGCGCCAGAATAATAAACCCAAGGCACGTGCCCAGCTGACTGATCATGAGCATCGGTTTGCGCCCGGTGAAATCCGACCAGCGGCCGAGCAGCGGACCCGATAGCAACTGGCATAAGGCATAGACGGTCGCGAGCAAACCCACGACCTGCGGAGTCGCGCCGTAATGCTCTGCATAAAAGGGGAGAATCGGAAGCACGATCGTGAGTCCAAGAACGTCGACGGCAACGATCAGAAAAATCGGGAGCAAGGCGAAACGATTGGATTTGGAGGGTGCGCTCATGGACGATTATAGCCGCGACGATTTTGGGATTATTTGTGCAGCGCCGGCCAGAGAGGGACAAGCGACTTCGCGAACGATTCCGTAATACCCGCCATCGTGCTCTGGACGTCCACGCCTTCATAACTCATCCGTCCGGACCAGAGGATCGAGCCGGTTTCGACATCGACCATCCGAGAGATCAGCGACGCCTGCGCGGCGGAGGTCATCACCTGCGAATCGGGAACGCCTAGGACGGGCCCGCCGGGCATTAAATCGCCGCTGGCGACAGGGGTCACGGAATTGAGGGTAATTCCGTGCCGATGCGACGTCACCAAATAACTTTGACTGGCGACATTTCCCGCCACGGTGCCGACGAAAATAGCGTCGACCCCGAGGATCTCACCAATCTTCTTGACCGTCGTTGGATCGAGCATCTTGTCACTGGCGAGGTTTTGTTCCTGCAAAATGGCATCAAGGCGCTGGCGTTCGACCACATCGGCGCCGTGGGCTAATAGATCCTGGGTGAGAAGATCGGCGGCGACGTCCCCGCTCGGTCCCCCGAACGTCGCGACAGCCACGCGGTGGATGTGGCTAAAATCGGCATGCGCATTAAACGCTACTTCAGGCGTGATACAGCTCGTCAGCGTTAGGGCACAAGAAAAAATCCAGCTGAGGCGCCGCGTTCTCTGGCCTCCAAGCTGTTCGGGAGGATAACGCGGCCGCCGATAGAGGACAGGAGCGTTCATTGTTCCAACTGATGAATGTGCTTTTGCGCAACGGTCCGCTTCACCGGGTCGGTCTCTGCGCCCATATAATTTTTCCAGGCCTGCGCCGCCTCTTTTTTCTGTCCTTTCTTCTCGTCGATCAGCGCGATCATGTAAAACGCATCCTCTTCGTGAGGATTGATCGTGGCGGCCTTTTGAAAAGCCGTTTCGGCCTGATCCAGCTGGTTCAGCTTTCGGTAAGCAAATCCCAAATGCAGCCAAAGTTCGGGATTCGCCGGATCCGCTTTTAAAGCTTGTTCTAAGGCGGCGGCAGCCCTTTGTTGAGGGCCGCCGGCAGGCGACGTCTCGGCCCGGGCCGCCGGTAGCATTGCAAACCAAAAAAGGATAACGGCAACTTTATGACGGGAAAGGCGATAAACGTTCACAGGATCCTCCCAGAAGCAGCGTATTTATATCCTATCAACCGCAGCGATCATTTCAACCATCGCGACTTGACGGCCCGCCGTCAAGTCCGAATTTGGAGAGTCCGGGAGCCTGCTCTGGACGTTTTTGCCAATGGCGTAGCGGGAGGAACCCCTAGAATCAAAAAACCCGCTCGCGATGAACAAATCGTGAGCGGGCTTTGAAAAGAACGGCGTTACTTTGTGGCGACGGCGGGAACGGCCATCATAGACATGGGACACATGGCATGGTAGCCGCAGCGCGCACCCAACAGATATCCAATAACTCCACCGAGCAGAAGAATAAAGAAAACTTTAATCATCTTACAAGCGCAACCGCAACCACCCTTGCCGGCGCCGCAACCGCAGCCGCCGCCCTTGCATCCGCAGCCCTCTTTCGAACAACTTGCACCTTCTACTTTTGGATCTTGATCCATGCGACCTCCTTGTCGATAGATAATGCTGACTACGTTATACCTCTTTTATGCGAGTTCGGGATGGGGTAGCAGGATAGGAACGAAGCCAAAAAGAAGCGTTTATTTAACGGGCACCGTGCTGGCATTAATAGTGATGGCCACATTATCGCCGGGTTTTAAATCCACCACTTT
>JBBQYF010000063.1:0-13164 GCA_038208955.1 Elusimicrobiota bacterium | reverse complement strand
GGATTTCATAACGTACGCGTTTAGTGATCCCCGGGGAAGTTTTATCTGCATCCATGGCCACGAATGAGCGGGTGTTGAACCCCCACGAACTCCATTCCTGGTACACCTTTATCCCGTCCTGATTCGAGAATAATAGAAAATGCAGATGTTCTGGACGTTCTGTTGAAAAATAAATTCGATCGGCATTTTCATTACCCAAAAGCTCACAACGAATATTTTTAGTCGATTCCATAGGCTCCCCCATTAGTGGACCAATCCCCATATATAGAAGACACAGTGTCCTGCGCCAGGCGATTAGGCCCAACCTCGCTGTTTGACTCCCCTGCTGTGTTCTTCCGTTTTTGGTTCCCATGATGCTCATCGTATCTCCTTTGGCAGGAGGTGTCACGTCAGGCGGGGGATTCTATCTGATGCGGCTGTTCTATTTTCGGGGAGTATTTTAATTCCTTGGTGAAGCCGCCCCAGGAAACGATGCGAAGACGTGGGTTCCGTCGCGACGTATCCCTTACTCCGGCTAGCTAACTTTTTCTTAGGGCCAAGCGGCGGCGCTTGGAGCTATTTCCTGCCAGGAAATCCGCAGTAAAATGACGTTTAAAGCGGGCACCGACAGCGTATCGTCATAGAAGATACCGCAGAACGAAGTGTTTGTTCCTCCCGTCGCGCTGACGGTTCCGTTCACCCACACCGCGCCGTTAAAGTCCATAAATTGCTGAATGTCCAGATTTCCACCGACGTAAACGAACCCTTTCAAACCGACGGTGGAATACCAACCGCAGCCGCCGCCGTTGGGTTGGCACCAGGTATCCGTACCGAATCGAAAGGTACTCGCACTCTGATGCATGCCGGTGTCCGCCGGGTATTCGCCCGACGCCCCCGAGTCAAAGGTCGATTGCGTCAATTTATTTTGTTCTTCCCAAGCTTTTGCGGGAACACTTCCCGTGTAACTGTATTCGCCGGGAGTATCGACCGTCAGATTTCCGCGGACGATAAAAGTCCCTCGCAAGCCGGTACTCTGGCCGCAGGGAGATGACCCGCACCATTGGCCGCTCAAGGTAACATCGCCGTCCCAGTACCACACGTAGTCGGTGTTGGGATTAAACCGCGCGGATTTCGCATGATTCCATGGGTTACCGAAATGCGTGCTGTGGCTGCCGGCGGAGGGGCAACTCGTACGCGCGTCCCAAGCGCCGACAGGCGAACTATTTTTGCACCCATAAACATTAAGAGTTCCGGTTGCCGCCGCCGAAGAACGCAGCGCGACGAAATCCAAAAGGGGGAGATTCGGAACACCGTCGTATTCCGTCCACCACTCCACATTGTCGGTATTGGGGGGGACGAGACCGTTGGTGTCGCGGGGGTGCGTCGCCGTGCCCGTCACGGTCCCCTTGGCATACTTGCGCGGGAAGTAAAGCGCCGCGACATAATCGTCCATGAGTTGGATATTGCCCTGCGACATGATCGGACCCCAGTAAACACCCAAGCCTTTCGCCCAAGTAATGTTGGCCCCCGCCATCATCGCGCTGTAAACCGTCTGGTTTTTGTAGAGGGCGGACACGGCCCGTATTTCCTTGCTGGCGCTATCGCGGCCTTCACCGACGATCGTCACCCTATGATTGCCGGCACTTGAAATTTTGATGCGATAGCTTCCGCCTGGTATATCCGTATAGGTCGTATCAAAATGATATCCAGCAATAATGGCACCCGACTCCGCCGTGGCCCAGGTTGTCGTCGTCCCCTGCAGTTTCCACATCGCCCGATCGATGCCGGCCTCGGCAAAGTTGATGGCGGTGGTGGATTTCTGGCTTTTTACAGCCGTGGTGCTGTCATGCTGCATCCAGTTGACCATCGCCCCGACGATCAAGATAGCGATGACGAGAACAATCATGACCATTGGTAAAACCTGTCCCTTGCGTTGATGGCTCATTAGTTCATCACCCGAACCCTCTCCGAGGCCATGTGTAACGCTTTAAAGGCCCCGCCATAAATTTGTTCTTGGAGCGTGAGCGACACCGAAATGATGGTCATATCATCCGAATGTGGAAACGGAAAGGCCAGATAGGCCAAGTGGGTTGTCAATTGGCTTTGCGTTGTCCCCTGGGTAGGCGGCACTCGCGAGAGCGGCCGAACTCAAAATGGGTGGCGGCATGCTGACCGCGCCGATACTGACGATAATTAAGACTCCCGTTTGAATGGGCTGGCCCGTAAAGGAGACATTTCCGTTAACCGTGCCCATCACTCCGACAACCGTAAAGGTGCCGACGGACACGTTGGCTCCAACCACGACATCCCCCGTTGTGCTGACGGGCGATGCTGTTTTCTTCGGGTCCAGCACCGGCTCGACCGTATAAGTGCCGGTGGTTAAATTAATCAGCAAGAAGGTGACCGTTAATTATTCCCACGAGGCTTGAGCTCGACAGAAACACCGAGTTGGCGTTGACGGCCGGCCAAGCGGGAGTCGTCGAAGCATTGGGAATGGAGGTCATGGTGTTATAGGCAACCGTGACATTATCAATCTCCGCCGCGTTGCTGCCGCTGTCGACAAAGACCGACCAGGTCCCGTTTTGCACGCCCGGCACAAAGAATTGGGCATTAGGTAGGGTTCGTCGAGGGGACTGGAGCCGGTGTCTCGAGAACGCGGTTATAGAGGTTAATCGTCTCATCAACGGTGCGGTAAATGCTGAACTGCTTCTGCATCGCGAGGGCGGCGCGGATCATTTTGGCATGCTGCGCCGGAGTTTTAAGAACGCCGCGCAGGGTTTTGAAAGCGCGCACCAAACCTTCGGCGGTCGGATGTCCGTTAACGTAGGGCACCTCGATACCGTTTGCTTCTGGGCCCACCCCTTCGCGTCCCATAAAAATGACCGATTCTGGAATCGCTCCGTCGTCCGTGGCGATGACGACCGCCCCGTTGGCCTGAGCCTTCATGAACCCGGTGGCCGAGGCCTCTCGCCCGTCATCGGCCAGCATGATGGCCGCGTCCGTCCCCTGAAAGAGTCGCGGAGCCATCCAAACATTAAAATTATCCAAGAAGACTACCCGCTCTTGGAGGTTTTTATCCTGGCTGATTAAATCGAGCAGGTTATAAATCATCGTTTGTGCTTGGTCATCATGCTGATGGATACGGCCGCCGATGAGCATGACAATGTTGGCGTCGAGAAATTGCTTACGCATGGCCGTGTCTTTACACAACGTCCAGAGAATGTCCATGCGTTTATAGCCCGTGATGCGGCGGGTCCACAGGACCACACCCTTTCCCTGGACCTGCTCTTTCCACGTATGCCATAAACCGTAGTGGCGCCACACCCAATCGAGCAGTTCCGCTTTTTTTTCCTGTCGGTGGCGAAGCAAATCCTGATCGCTCGCGCCTTCAAGCGATTGAAAAACACCCGCCTGCCAATAGGGAATATAGATGCCGTTCGTGATGGATTCAATTTTTGGAGCAAAATCGCGAAGCGAGGGCATCTCTCGCATCACGCGTCCATGCTTTTTAGCCACGCCGAAAACGCCTTCAACCTTGCCGATTAAAAGCCGGGTAATATCAATGTCTCCATTGTCCGGGGCGCCTGGAACCGGTATGTAGCCGGTCGCGTCCAGTTTGAGTCGGGCGCAGAGGGATTTAGGCCATACCGGGTGGGCGTACTCGAGAGGGGTGTGATCGTTAAAGATATATCGCGTCTTGGCAAAAAAAGGATCGTCGTGGAAACCGTCGATAGCGATACGGTGATGAGCGAAGAGGGTTGGCGTCTCGCTTTGCACGATCAAGTCGGGCGCAAACGACAGTGCCTTAGCCAGGGCCAGCGCTCCTCGGCCAACGATCCAACTTTGTTGCTGTCGTAACTCGTCAGCCCAGGCCGCCGCATTCGGCTGTTTGGGCGGGGCGTCTTCTTCGCTCGGGTAAACAACATGTGTCAAAGGGGGGCAATCGAGAAAGTAAACGGGGGCTTTGCCATAATCGACTTTCCAAACGGCCACGTTCAGCATGGTTCCGTCGTATAGCGGGAAGCTGAGCTTAATACCCGTATCTTTCAGTAATTGCCGCGCCGTGCTCGCGACCTCGCGTTTTTCAAGGTGCAACTGTCCCCAGTCAAACCAACTTTGGATCCAGGTGTTTTCGTAAAGCAGCGTCACACCAATGACGTCGACCCCTTTTTCCGGTTGGGCCACCAGGCGTTCCCGTAACAGCGGTCCGATTCCGCCGACGGAAGTCGACATGGCGATGTCGCGCGCGGGGCGTGAACCGAATCCCGTCCACACCCGTTCAAGAAAATCGGGAGGAAAAGCAATTTCCATAGCCACTTCAATAACTTTCATAACCGTCACATGATACACCAATGCGCCAAATCAAGTCATGCGACCTTCCGATTCGATATGATTTAGAATAACGTTTGTGCGTATTCGAGCGCCCTACCACTTGTTGTTCTCTCTTGCCGTGTGTCGGTCCCTCCTTGGCGCCCCTCCGCCTGCTCCCTTGCCCGAGCGTTTGGGACAATGGAAGGAGAAACCGGCTGAACTACGCTTCAACCTCGCCTCCGATGGTCAGCTACTAATAGCGGATTTAATCCGGGCCCCTGTCGCTTCAATCATTGAGGCGCGTCTGTACAGAACAGGCAGGCCGTTCGACGGGGGCGTCTCGGTATATAAAGCTGAAGTCAAAGACCCAAACGCCCGCGGCCTTCAAATAAGTGAAGCTCCCGGCCACCGCTGGATGGTGGGTTGGCGCGAAACTACGGGGGGAGGCGCCAGTTTCAAAGTGCAAACGCTCTGGCCTGTCTCCCGGCGTACGTGGAAGTGTCGCGAAAGCGTCATGGCCGATCCCGCCATGGCCCAAGCGGTTTTACCCGAGAAAGAAAGTTCGAAACCTCGAGTTCTCTGGGCGAGCACCACGGACGAACGCTGTGCGCTGAAATGGAGCGCTATTGATCAACCAATATCGCCTGTGAACCTTTGGGATTTCCCTCGAGAAAGCAACCATGCCTGCGAACTTGCGCCGCACCTTGTCGAGGACCGGCAGGGGGGTTGGTTCGTTGTCACGCCGAGCTTTGGCGAAGACCACTTTCATTTGCGGGTTCTCTATAAGGATGCGGAGGGCGCGTCGGTATGGGAGCAAGACCTTCTCGGTCGACGGTCGCTCGGCGCGCCCGAGGTCAAGGCAGTGGTCTGGTCGCGTCACCGCGATTTGCGTATTGTCTGGACCGAACCGATGGGCGGGGGATTGCTTTGGAAAGTCCAGGTCTTGGCCGCTACCGGTGAGCAGTTGCTTCCCGAAGGGGGACTCCTGCTGCACGAAAGTATGGGCGAAGGCGAGCATGCCCAGACCGCTGTGGTGGAGGACGGGCGTCTCCTCTTAGCCTGGCAGGACAGCAATCTCGATGGAACAAAAGTTCATTGGCGCGAGTGGGCCGCGCAAGCACTTTCCGGGCCAGGGCAAGAGGACGAGCAGGTGCTGGCCAAGATAGAGCTTTGCGGCATCGCCAACGGTGCGGGGCATCCCTGGACCTTATTCTGGCTAACGCCGTCCGATCCGGGCTGGGCGTTGTGGGCGGAAACGCTGCCCTCTCGCGCCGGACCTGGGTTCCAGTGAATTAGGTATAATTCACTCTCGATCGGTCGGGTAGGAGATCAACTTGCAAACCACCAGCGGGCCACATCCAGCTAAATCAGAGCCATCCAAAGGTCTGCCCAACGTGGCCGATATGATCCGGAATATTCTTCTAGAGTTTGGAGAGGATCCGCAACGGGACGGTTTGCTGAAAACCCCAGAGCGCGTAGCGCGATCACTCCAGGAGCTCACATCAGGTTATGCCATCGATATCGACCATCTAATTAACGAGGCGCTATTCGATGTGCCCTATAGCGAGATGGTCATCGTCAAAGATATCGACTTCTATTCGCTCTGTGAGCATCATCTGTTGCCATTCTTTGGAAAATGCCACGTGGCCTATGTTCCCGATGGAAAGGTGATCGGCCTCAGCAAAATTCCCCGCGTGGTCGAGGCGTTTAGCCGCCGGTTGCAGGTTCAAGAACGCCTGACCTCCGAAATTGCCGAGATCATTTTGCGAAAGATTCAACCGCTGGGGGTCGGCGTGGTCATGGAAGCCCGGCACCTATGTATGGAGATGCGGGGCGCGCAAAGCAAAAATTCCCCCACCGTAACCAGTGCCATGATCGGCGTTTTTCAAAAAGATTCAAGAACACGTGAAGAATTCTTAGGGTTTGTCCACGGCGGACGCCGTGGATAACGGAAGGAAAAAACTATGACGGAGCCCGCGGGCGGTCTTGAAGATGTGGTCGTCGCCACGTCAACGATTTGTTTTATCGACGGAGTAAAGGGCATACTTCGTTATCGCGGCTATGACGTCAATGAGCTGGCCGAGAAATCGACCTATGAAGAAGTCGCCTACTTACTTCTTTACGGGCAACTGCCTTCGGCCGAATCGCTCCGAGATTTTCAAGGCGCCCTACGCGGAAATCGTGCGATTCCCGACAAGCTGGTAGAAATTCTGCGTGCCATTCCGCCGGCGACGGACCCGATGGCTTGGTTGCGCACGGGTATTTCGGCGCTGGCGGCCTTTGACGCCGAAGCCGAAGACAATAGCGAACCCGCTTCGGTTCGCAAGACCATCCGCTTGACGGCACAAATGGCCACCATCGCCGCCGCGATCGAACGGCTGCGCAATAAGCAATCTCCGGTCGCGCCGGATCTCGAGCTCGATCACGCCGCCAATTTTCTCTACATGAGCAGCGGTAAAAAACCCGACGACTTATCACGCCGAGCGATGGACGTTGCTTTGATTTTGCAGGCGGATCATGAACTAAATGCCTCAACCTTCGCGGCTCGCGTCACCGTCTCGACGCTCTCCGACATCTATTCGGGCGTGACCAGCGCCATTGGGACTCTAAAGGGGCCGCTTCACGGCGGGGCCAACCAGCGCGTCATGGAAATGCTGCACAAGGTGAATTCCGTAGACAACGTGGAGATCTTTATCCGAGAGCAACTGGCCGCCAAGAAAAAAATTATGGGCTTCGGTCATCGCGTTTACACGACGATCGATCCGCGCGCCGCCATTCTTAAAAGAATGTCCAAGGAGCTAAGCCAAAAAATTGGACCCGCGAAATGGTTTGAAATGTCGGAGTTAATGGAAAACCTCCTTCTCAAAGAAAAGAAGTTAAACCCGAACCTCGATTTCTATTCCGCCTCGGTTTATCAATATTTGGGGATTGATACGGTCCTTTATCCGGTTATCTTTGCGGCCAGCCGGGTCATCGGCTGGTGCACGCACATGATCGAGCAATATCGCAACAACCGTCTGATCCGTCCGCTAACCCATTACGCCGGTCCGCAGGGTTTGCGCTATTTGCCCGTCGGTGAGCGTCCGGCGCCCGTCGCGGCGCCGCGTTAATCCTCCGTGAAACTTCACGAATACCAGGCAAAGATTATTTTGAAACAGGCGGGGATCCCCATCCCCGCGGGGTTGCCGCTGCTGTCGCCCTCTGAGATCGACCCCGTGACGGCGAATCTGCCGCCCGGCCCGTGGGTGATCAAATCGCAAGTCCACACAGGAGGTCGCGGGAAAGCCGGTGGGATCGTTATGGCCAATACCCTTGAGCAAGTCAAAGAGGCGGCAAAAAACCTTTTTGGCAGGTCATTGGTCACCGCTCAAACCGGTCCAGAGGGCGTCGTCGTTGGCAAGCTCTACGTCGAACAGGCCCAAACGGTTTCCCGGGAACTTTACCTAGCCTGCGTCCTCGACCGGGCGAAAGGCCATCCGGTGATTATGGCTTCGACACAAGGCGGCATGGACGTCGAAGAATTGGCCAAAACAAATCCCGAAGCCATTTTGTATCAAATCGTCGACGCTTGGACGGGGTTACAGGCCTACCAAGCGCGTGAACTGGCTCAGCGTTTGGGTCTGCAAGGTGGAGCGCTGAATGCGGTCGCGGCGATCGCCCAGGGGCTCGCCCGAGCATTTTTAATGTACGACGCCTCGTTGCTCGAAATTAACCCCCTGGGTTTGACAGAGGCCGGCAAGGCCATTGCCATGGACGCCAAGATGACGCTTGATGATAACGCCCTCTTCCGGCACCCCGACGTCCAAGCCTATCGCGATCCCTTGGAAGAAAATCCGCTCGATCTTCGCGCCTCACAGGCCGGCGTCAACTATATTGCCTTGAGCGGTACGATTGGTTGCCTGGTCAACGGGGCAGGCCTGGCGATGGCGACGATGGACTTGATCAAGTATCACGGTGGAGATCCGGCCAACTTTCTTGACGTCGGAGGCGGCGCCAATACGCAGCAAGTGACCGAAGCGTTCCGCATCATTCTTTCCGATAAAAAGGTTAAAGGCGTCCTCGTGAATATTTTTGGCGGCATTATGAAATGCGACGTGATTGCCAACGGGATCGTCGCGGCGGCGCGCGAAGTCTCGCTCACCCTGCCTCTCGTCGTGCGGCTTGAAGGAACGAACGTCGAACAAGGCCGAAGCATTTTGAAACAGTCCGGGTTGCGACTCGAAGCCGCCGCCAATTTAACAGAAGCCGCTGAGAAAATTGTCGCGGCAACGCGTGAAGGGTCGAACAACTAACGATGAGCATTTTGATCAATAAGGCCACCAAAGTCATTTGCCAAGGCATTACGGGGGCGGCCGGATCTTTCCATTCCAAAATGTGTCTGGAGTATGGCACGCTGATGGTGGGTGGTGTTACGCCCGGCAAAGGCGGCAGCCAGGTGGAAAATATACCCGTGTTTGACACGGTGCAGGCCGCCGTGCAGGCTACCGGCGCCACGGCGACAATGATTTTTGTTCCAGCCCCCTTTGCCGCCGACGCGATTCTGGAAGCGGCCGCGGCCGGGATCCAATTGATCGTTTGCATTACTGAAGGGATCCCCGTCTTAGACGTTGCGCGCGCGAAAGCCGCCCTGGCGGCCTCCGGCTGGACTGGACGGTTAATCGGTCCCAATGGGCCGGGCCTCATTACGCCCGGCGAGTGCAAAATAGGAATCATGCCCGGCTATATCCACAAGCCGGGGACGATCGGCGTTTTGTCACGCTCGGGCACGTTAACCTACGAGGCCGTCTGGCAGCTGTCACAGCGTGGTCTCGGCCAGTCGACCGTCATCGGTATTGGGGGGGACCCTATCATCGGAAGCCCGTTTATTGATCTGCTCGAGCTTTTTGAGAAAGACCCCGGGACAGAAGCGGTGCTTCTGATCGGAGAAATTGGTGGGCGCGCTGAAGAAGAGGCGGCCGATTATTTCAAAAAGAAAATGAGCAAACCGATGGCGGCCTTCATCGCCGGTCAAACCGCCCCTCCCGGGCGGCGGATGGGGCATGCCGGCGCGATTATCGAAGGCAACGCGGGAACGGCCGCCAGCAAAATGAAAATGCTCGAGTCTTGCGGCATTCGTGTGGCCAAGAGCCCTGAAGACTTGGGCGAAACCGTCGCCGCCCTCCTACCTAGTAAGCGACTTCCTTAACGCACTCGCTCCTTAGCGATTGCAATATTCTCTTTCCCCAGGTAAAAATAGCCAGGACCTTATGCACCTTTGGGATTTCATCTATACATTTATTCCGATTTTCGTCGCCATGGATATTGGCGGGCTCGTTCCTGTCTATCTCTCGCTAACGAAGGGATTATCGAACGAAGAACGTCGGACCGTCAGCTGGCAGGCCTTATTTACGGCTTTTGTCATCAGTGCCGCATTTATTGCGGTCGGTCGGCTGATCTTTCGCGTGTTGGGAATCACCTCGGCTGATTTTGAGATCGCCGGCGGCGTGCTGTTGCTCGTGCTCGCCATCGTCGAGATGCTCCATCTCGGAGCCAAGGAAACAGCGCCCAATTTACACGTCGGACCCGTGCCTCTAGGGACACCACTCATCGTCGGGCCGGCGGTCCTAACCTCGCTGATCATTCTGATCGATTTGCGCGGATACCCTGTCACCTTGCTCGCGCTCGTCGCTAACCTCGTGATCGTGGGGGTAGCTTTTCGTCAGAGCCGGCGTCTCGTTCAGCTCATCGGTGAAGATGGACTGCGCGCCATTTCGCAAGTCGTGAGTTTGTTTCTGGCGGCTATCGCCGTCAGCATGATCCGACGCGGGTTTCAGGGACTGCATTGATTTTGAAAATGGTGACGTCATGATTTTGCGTCCCTGTCCTTTCTGCGAAAAGCCCATTCCGCACCGGATGAACACATGTCCTTATTGCCATCGCGACGATCAGGGCAAGCAAGTCGCTATGGACAGCGCGGCACCGCCGCCGGAAGATCCCCATCAATTTTTCGAAAACGATCTCAAGGATTTGTCCAACGAGGATCCTTATCTGCGCGAGCAGGCCACCGTTCGGATGGCGCAAAAGGGCTTTGGCGTCGCCCAGGCGCTGATCAGTATTTTATCGGATGGCGCCAAGCCAGGTTTGGCCGCGATCGCGAAAATTCTGGGTCGGATTCGCGACCGACGAGCTATTCCGGTGTTGGTGGGCGCGATGAAGCAAGGCGACGAGGATTTGCGCATGGCCGCTGTCTGGGCACTTGCGCAGTTTCGCGAACCGGAAGTCTTGCAGGCCTTGGCGGGTGACCTCGAGCGGCATCACCCCACGGTCCAGGGCTATATTGCCTTCATCTTGGGGAGCTGGCGCGATCCAACCGTTTTGCCGGTCCTTGCGAAGCTGCTGAAGCACAATCATCGCGAAGTGGCGTTTCAGGCGGCCTGCGCGCTGCGCGAAATGGGAGATCCGGCGGCAATCCCCGCACTGCGCCGCGCCGGGCGAAGGCCCGACCCGGTAGTACGGGCGGCGGCGTTACAGGCCCTGCGTCATTTGGGGGGGTCGACGGTGGCATCGAGCACGTGGGTGCTCTGGGCGGGTATCGCCGGAGTCGTGCTGGTCGCCGTGGTCCTATTCGTGGTTTATAAGTAAAACTCTCGAAGCGCCAGGTCCACGCGCTTCAAAACTTGCTTCTCATCCAAGGGTTTCCGCAGAAATCCGTTTCCACCCTTACTCAAAGATCGTTCAACCATCTGGCCCGTGCTCTGCGACGACATAATCAAGATGGGGACAGTCGCGACCGTCTTTTCGCGGCGCAAACTGTCCAGCAGCTCCCAGCCAGCGTCCCAGGCGAGATCGACGCTGGCAATAATTAAATGGGGTTGCCAGGCGGCGACGCAAAGTCCGGCCTGCATCCCGTTATAGACCCCGAACATTTCCTGCTGCCGGCTCCAAAGCGCTTTTCGCAGTTTCATCATTTCGTCCAATTCCTGTTCGACGACCAACACTTTCACCGGGTCCGGGAGCTTCGACATTGTAGCCGGATGCGCCGCTTCGACGGAAAGCTCGAGCACATGAATTTGGAGATTCACATCCCAACCGATCTTTCGCAGTGCAAACTGTGCTTTGGGCAAACCGTCGGCGGCCGCCTCGGAAAATCGCACATGGTTTGCCGGCGCGCCCTGTTGAAGTTTGGCGGCCAAGTCCAGGGTCTTCGAGATCAGCTGTCCGGGAGCGATCGAATCATTTTCGTACACGTCGCCCGTGTGAACACCGATGCGGATCGACATGGGGTGCGAAAGGTGATTTCGGCGTTTATTGAATTCGGGGATTTCACCGAGGAGAGCCCGGCTCATCTCCGCGGCATCGAGCGGTTTCTGGAATCGGCACATCATTCCGTCACCCGTAATATTGGTGACTTCACCATGGTGGCGATAGGCCAGGTCTTTGACGAGCTTATGGTAGGACAAAAAGGTGTAAATAATATCTTGATCCGACTCTCCCGATTTGAGCGCGGTGGAACCGACCACATCGATCGAAATAAACGTACTTGTTTTTGAAAACAAGTTCATGTAGTTAGAAGGAGCTGTGGATTCCATAGCACTGTTGTTATACGGGCGAAAGATCGCCTTTTCAAGAGGAAGAACTTTATGGGCAAATTATTGACGGGACGCTATGGAGAGATGCCGGAAGCCGAATCGGCCATGAGCCTCACCTTGAGTGATTGCCGGACAAGGCTTAGTCTGAAGCCGACGGACCATGTGTCGGTCGGAGAACCCGACTTTTTTCGCAAAACCTTTGGAACCAAAGGACGTTACTTGGTTTTTCAGGTTCCGGCGAGTGAGGTTCAATCCAATCCGGTATGGAAAGAGGGATACTATTTGTTGCCCATGGAAGCCGCTGAAGTGCTGCGCGTATTTCAGCGAAACCAGGGACCGAGCGGATCCACCGGCGCCCGCGTTCTGCCCGTGACGATCGATAGCAAAGATTCGCCGGCGGAGGACGTGATGGCCAGGGCAAAGCTCTTCGCCCAGAATTCTCAACCGCTCTTCTTCAAATGCAAATGCGACCACTTAGAAATGAAGATTGCCGCCCCCTGGGGATTGCGCCGTCGCTGGAGGGCGCGACTGTCCTGCCCCGACCGCTGTCAGCCTGTCTTGTCCGCCTTGTTCTAGTTTCGCGCGAACCGGCGCGTCCGCTTCCCCATTAAACGGACCCTCAGGGACGCGCCTTGGCGCTGCGTCCTAGGATGGTATAATCGCTTATGTCGGAATGGATTAAGCCTCTGTCCGCGCTTCGTCCGGGACAGACCGGTGTTGTGCAATCCCTAATCACCTCTCCGGAGGTCAGCCTCAAATTAATCGAGATGGGTGTCGGGCCAGGGGAACGTATCACATTTTTGCGACAAGCGCCCCTCGGCGGCCCGATTGAGATTGATCTCATGGGTTTTCGCATGGCCTTGCGACCATCCGAGGCCGATCAAATCATCCTTAAGGGACAGACCGAAACCTAAATTACTTTATGACCCGATCTATTGCCTCAACCGAACCATCGATACCAGTCCCCTCGCCGCGTCGATCACTGACGCTCGGAGTCGCGGGCAATCCCAATTCCGGAAAAACCACGCTCTTTAACCGGTTGACGGGATTACGCCAAAAGGTCGGCAATTACGCCGGCATTACGATCGAAAAAAAAGAAGGTTTTGTCGAAACACTGCATCGTCATTTCGAATTAATCGATTTGCCGGGCACGTACGGGCTGTCGCCGCAGTCCGAAGAAGAACGGCTTGCCGCGGAAGTAATCCTTGGCACCAGTCGCGAAGTGCCGCCGCTCGACGGCGTGCTTTGCGTGGTCGACAGTACGGCGCTCGAAAAAAGTCTCTATCTGGTTTTGCAAATTATCGAT
>JBBQYF010000062.1:0-13264 GCA_038208955.1 Elusimicrobiota bacterium | reverse complement strand
TGGCCCATCTATAGTGACACGGCTTCGCTTCTCTGGGTCGCGAACCAAAATGCGCCGGAGATTCATCTTTTCCTTTCGCACACCGAGGACTTTGACCGTCCAAACTACATGCTCTTCGACATGGATCCTGGGCCTGGGACGAACCTCGTCGATTGCTCCCGGGCGGCACTTCAGCTTCGAGACCTACTGGCGAAGGCCGGCCTCAAATGTTTTGCCAAAACATCGGGACAAAAAGGCATTCACGTCTATATTCCATTGAACAGCGATGTGACCTTTGACCAGACGAGAGACTATTCGCGCCACGTAGCCGAGACTCTCCAACAGCAATTTCCGAAAACACTGACCGCGAATATGGCCAAGATTGTTCGAGAAGGGAAAGTCTATATTGACTGGGCCCAAAATAGCCCGGATAAGACGACCGTTGCGGTTTATTCCCTGCGTATGGTCGACCCTCCGGGGGTCTCGACCCCGCTACGCTGGAGCGAAGTGGAAAAGGCCGCCAAGACGAAAAATATAAAAGGATTGGTTTTTACCCCGGCGCAGGTGGTGGAACGCGTTCGCAAAGAAGGCGATTTGTTCGCCGATGTGTTGACCCTCAAGCAAACACTTGCGGGTACTCATGCGAGCCCTTCGGCCGCGCCAGCCGCGCCCAAGCCCGGCATCCGGCGACGTGCCGAGAAGAATCTTAGCGAATACCGCCGCAAGCGGGACTTTACCAAGACGGCGGAACCGGCCGGAGCCGCGGCGCCCGCCGGCAAAGAACTTCGCTTTGTGATTCAAAAGCACGCCGCCAGCCATCTTCACTACGACTTCCGGCTTGAAATGGACGGCGTCTTGAAATCCTGGGCTGTTCCCAAAGGCGCATCGGTCGACACGACGGTAAACCGATTGGCGATGCATGTGGAAGACCATCCGATTAATTATTTAAGCTTTGAAGGCATAATCCCGGCCGGTCAATATGGGGGCGGAACTGTGATGGTCTGGGACATCGGCACGTATGTGAATCTCACCGGCAACAAAACAGGGCATTTGATTCCAATTGAAGAAGGCATGGCTAAAGGACACATTAGTTTCTGGTTGAAAGGGAAAAAACTGGTGGGCGCCTGGTCGCTGATTTTAATCGATCGCGAAAAGCGAAAACAATGGCTGCTAAAAAAAGTTGCCGACCACGTCCGTCCCAAGTCGAAGAATCCGGTCGATAAACTGCTCAAGTCCGCCAAAACCGGCCGCTCGATGGATCAGATCAAAAACGATTCCGCCTCCGCCGTCTGGCAAAGCAACCGCGCGAGTTAATGTAACCGTACCACCGGCCGAGTCGTCCAAATTACCGAGATGACTTCTCAATCAAAGTGCGCAAGCCAGGAGGAATTTATGCCCAGAGGCAGCAAGGCGAAATATACGGAAAAAGAAAAGAGACAAGCCGAACATATCGAAGAGGGCTACGAAAAGCGTGGGGTCCCGAAGTCGGCAGCAGAAGGACGGGCTTGGGCGACCGTGAATAAAATTCATGGCGGCGGCGAAAAACCCAACGGGTCGGGCTACGGAAAACCCGAAAATCACGAACCGATGCGCAAAGGTGGCCAGCGAGCCGGCAAAGGCCTGGGTATGCAGGGTGGCCGGACCGGGCGCGCCTCTTAATCTTCTTCCAACTCCGAGCCGCTAAGGAGGGAGGTCTTGAAAGAGGCCTTCCTCCTGGGCTCAATCTGTGACCATCATTTTGTTATGGATGTGTCGCGAAAATGTTAAAAGTGCATAAACCAGAAATATAGAAAGTGCATAGGGCAGTCGGTTAGTACGCTCCTCCGATAGACAAAGGGGGACGTAATGGAGGACCGACTAGCCATGAAGAATCGCGACTTAGATCGGCTGCACGTGATACGGCAAGTATGTGAGCATCGTTTAAGCTGGCGCCAAGGTTCCGAGCAACTGGGGTTGTGCATGCGACGTATTGGAATTCTCTGTAAACGTTTTCGGGAGCAGGGAGCGCGGGCCCTGGTCCATGGTCTGCGCGGGAAGCCGTCGAACCGCCGATTGGATCCGAAAGTTCTTGAGCGTGCGCTGGCGATTTTACGCGAGCCGCTCTACGCTGGATTTGGTCCGACGTTTGCCAATGAAAAGATTCGTTTGGCGCCGCACCATTTGACATTATCGACGCCGGTGTTGCGTGCCGGGATGATCAACGCGGGGCTGTGGAAAGCGCATCGTCCTGGGGTACGTCACCGGGCGTGGCGACAGCGTCGGGACGGCGTCGGAATGCTGGTTCAGCTCGATGGTTCGGACCATGACTGGTTTGAAGGACGTGGCCCCCGGTGTGTGCTGATCGTATACATTGACGATGCCACCAGCCGGATTCTCTATGCCGAATTTGTCGATGTCGAAGACACGCTGACGCTCTTGCGCACGACGCGTTCTTACCTGCTCAAACACGGCCGACCGATCGCTTTTTATGTGGATAAGGATTCGATCTACAAGGTCAACCGTCAAGCCACTGTCGATGAAGAACTTAAAGATCTGGCGCCGATTACCCAATTCACTCGCGCGATGGGCGAGCTGGGTATCCAAGTGATCTGCGCCGATACTCCACAAGCTAAAGGCCGCGTGGAACGGGGATTCGACACCCACCAGGACCGTCTTGTCAAAGAGCTGCGCTTAGCGGGAATCGGCACCCAGAAAGCCGCCAATCAATTCCTCTGGACGATTTATCTGCCCAATCACAATGCCCGCTTCTCGATGGCTCCGGTTTCGCCACTCGATGCCCATCGCCCGCTACGAACTTTGGTTCATCATCTCGATGAAATCCTGAGCATTCAAACCGAGCGCATCCTGGCGAACGATTTCACGCTGCGCTTTCAGAACCAGTTCTTCCAGGTCGAGCAGCATAAACCGCTGCGCATCCGCCCGAAGAATAAAGTCCTCTTTGAATTCCGATTGGATGGCTCTACGCACCTTCGGTTCAACGAGGCTTATCTGCCCTTTAAAGCTATCCCGAAGCCGCCGCTCAAGCCTCGCTATTCAAAACCCTTTAAACACGCTGGAACGGAACCGCGCGCCGCTTACCGATCGCCACGAACGCACCCCTATCGAAGCGGTCAATACGCGGCGCTTTATGAGGCCAGCTCACGTGCTTAATGCGCTAATATTTTCGCCAGTCCGCGGAACGTCAACGACCCATACCGTCGTTACTTACGGCCAAACGTCAACAACAAGATACACCGACTCCTATGCACTTTCTATATTTCTTATTCCTATGCACTTTCTATATTCTTGCGACAATTTTGTTATGGATGTTGGCAAATTGTCCACGGCGGGATATAATGCTCCGAGATGGATAAACCAGGTCCCGCGTTGCCCACATCGACCGGCACACAACCCCATGATGAACAGCCGGCGAAGACGCCGCCATTCGTTGCCCCGCAAGTCGCTTTAGATTTACTGATTGATTCGGTACTCGACTATGCCATTTTCATGCTCGACCCCAACGGCACTGTGATTAGCTGGAACCGCGGCGCCGAACGCCTGAAAGGTTATTCACCCTCCCAAGTGATCGGGAAAAACTTTTCGATTTTTTACCCTGCGGAAGACATCGCACTGCAAAAACCTCGAGATGAACTATTGTTGGCCGTCAACACCGGACGTTATGAAGAGGAAGGTTGGCGCGTCCGCAAGGATGGCAGCCGGTTTTGGGCGAACGTCGTAATCACTCCGGTCTACAACGCTCAGCATCAGCTTCAAGGGTACGCGAAAGTGACTCGGAACTTCGACGACCGGCGCCAGCTTCTCGAAGAAGTGCGCCAAAGCGAAGAACGTTTTCGCTTGCTCGTGAGCTGCGTGAAAGATTACGCCATATTCATGTTGTTGCCCGATGGTACGATCGCCAGTTGGAATGAAGGGGCCGAGCGCGCCAAAGGGTATAGCGCGGGAGAAGCGATTGGAAAGCACTTTTCGATGTTCTACACGCCGGAAGATCGAGCCAGCGGCAAACCCGCCTACTTGCTTCGCCAAGCCTTCGAGCAAGGCCGCGTTGAAGATGAAGGCTGGCGGGTGCGTAAGGACGGCACCCGGTTTTGGGCCGACGTGATCTTAACGGCGGTCAAAGACGAGAAAGGACGGTTGCGTGGGTTCGCCAAGGTAACGCGCGACGTGACAGAACGGAAATTGGCCGCGCAAACGATTACGGAAAAGCAGCAGCAGATTCTTGAGTTACAAAAAATGGAAGCGATCGGGCGCTTGGCCGGCGGTATCGCGCACGATTTCAACAACTTGATCGCGGGGATTCTCGGCTGCGCCGATACTTTGGAACCGACGATGATTCCCAATTCAGAAGCGGCCGAAGAGGTCCGGCAAATCCAGAAGGCCTGTGAGCGGGCGGGCAACTTGACCCGACAACTGCTGGCCTTCTCCCGGCGGCAAATCGCCAGTCCCACCGTGATCCAACTCAATGACGAAATAGCAGAACTTCAAAAAATGCTTGTCCGGCTTATTGGGTCTGATGTCCGAATGGAAATGCGCTTGGCACCGGCATTGCCGCCGATAAAAATGGATCCGGGACAGCTTCAGCAGATCATCGTCAATTTAGTGCTCAACGCCCGCGACGCGATGCCTAGCGGAGGCAGCCTGACGCTTCAAACGCAATTGGTAAAATTGGATGAGCTTTCAGCCACGCAGGAATTCAGCATACCTTCAGGAGAATACATCATGTTATCGATCACCGACGCCGGGACCGGCATGTCAGCGGACGTACGCCAACACATTTTCGAACCTTTTTACACCACGAAACCGCTCGGAAAAGGCACGGGACTGGGACTGGCCACCGTTTATGGAATCGTGCAACAAAACAGCGGCATGATCATGGTTTACAGTGAGCCAAACGTAGGGACGAGCTTTAAAATTTTTATGCCGATCCATTCGGATGGGGCCCATCCCCAACAGGGCGGCGACGACCCGTCTGTCTCTGCGGCCGCTTGGCAAGGGAGCGAAACGATTCTCGTGGCAGAAGATGATCCGCTGGTGCTGCGAAATACGGTGCGTTCCTTGCAGGGCCGGGGGGATACAGTGCTCTCCGCCGCCGACGGGCAGGCGGCGATGGAAATGCTCGGGAAAGTCCAAGGCAAAATCGATTTACTGATTACGGATGTCATGATGCCAAACATGAACGGCAAAGAATTGGCCGACGCCGTCCATCAATCCCTTCCGGCGCTCCCGGTTATTTTTATGTCAGGCTTCTCGGCTGATCTCGTGACCGAACGCGGCATTTTGAAAAAAGACGTGTCCTTTATGGAAAAACCTTTCAATGGCCTCGCGCTGGCCCAAAAAGTGCGCCACGTCCTCGATACCCTTCCGCCGGAACCTCCGCGCTCGAACGCTTAACCGCCTGTCATCGTTGAAGTCCCAGCCTTGACTACCGATGAAGAGAAACGGGCTCTTTCGCCGTTCCGGTAATATCGTTATCTTCGGCTACCGTATCCGTCGCGCCGCCCCCTTCGATTCCGAATTTGCCCGATCCTTCTACGCGGTTTTTAATCAACTGGGCGCTCTGGACGTCATGTCCTAGAAAGACGGCGTCCTTCGTGGAATGGCGGATGACATTATGGCGTAACAGGAGATGGGTAATTGGAAACGACGGTCGTCCTTGAGCGAAAATACCGGGATGTCCGGACTGGCAAGGAGGCTTACAGGCATTTTCAATAATGTTGTCCTCGGCAGTCACAGAATCATCGCCAAAGGTGTGGTAGCTCTCTTCCGAGGCCAGATACAAACCGGCCACGTCCGTATCGGAGATCTTGTTGTGCCAGATCCGGACGCGATCGCCGCCCACGACGGTGATTCCTCGGCCGTGATAGTTTCCGCGGACGGTGTTGCTCGAAATATCGATGTCCGAGCAGCGGCCGTTGTCTTTCTCGTAGGACACTACCGCAATCAGATCGTCCCCGCTCTCATAAACCAGGTTGTTCGTGATGAGAACGTATTTGGCCTGCTGCGTGTTATGAATACCATCAGCCAAGGTGTGATAAACCCGGTTGTCGTGAATTTGCGATAGCTCGTCTGCCGTTCCCTGGCCTCCGGAGTTCAGAATTCCCGCGCTGACTCCGCTATCGATGGTTAGATGATCGACGATAAAATGCTTCGCATCCTGAATAAAGACCATGGCCGACGTCCCTTTCGCTGAACGCGACACACTTCCTACATCGCAACTCAATTTTAACGCGCTAATACGTGGGCGTTCGCCTCGTAAATTGACGGCGCTTTGAAGCGGCTGCGTGGCCTTAAGAATAGACGATTCTCCGTCGCCCACGAGCGTCGTGCCGTCGACGACCAATACGGCCGAATGCCGGTAGATTCCACCAGGGACATAAACGACACGGTCCGGATGAGACGCCGCCTTCGCTAAAGCCCCGGAGAGCGCCGCCTGGTCATCGGTCAGCCCATCACCCGTGGCCCCTTCCTGCCGGACATTGATGATTTGTTTTCCACTAAATTCGGCCAGCGAACTTTCGGCATATCCCGCGCGGGCGAGAGCGGGAGTGAGGACAGCCAAGATAAACAGCCATGTGTTTCTATGCCGTGTCGTTGCGATTATTTTAATACCCATGTTATGGCCGAACCCCCGTTCGATGCAGGGACACCGTCATCCCCACGCCTTTTTGACGGCGAACGAGTACCACGCCTGTCGACGATGCGGGATCATACCCGGAAGCCCCAGGACCCAGCGGGACCAAATCCGAGGCCGTGATGACGGCGCGCACTTTTAGTTTGCCAGAGGAATCGCGTGACAATCGCGGAGGATCCATCGATGCAATTTCCACGACGCGACAACCATGAAGAACAAAATCTCGCCGCCCCTCATCGTAGGTTTCCGGTGTCAGCAACGCGAGCAGTTGTCCATCGGTTCCTTTGGCGATTTCCACCTGAGTCAGCCCATCGCCCCCCAATTCTTTGGCTTCACTAGCGCCGGCTAACTGACCCACCGCATGCCACGCCCAATGACGGACATCGCCGACCGGTTTCGTTGCAAAGACGACAGTTTCGATGGCCGACCAATCGGGCGAGGCCCCTTTGTAACACAATCTCTGCAGGGTCAGATAAAGTGTGTCCCCCTCGAAATATAGCGCCGGCTCGGTCCAAATATGTTTGTCGGGACTGGGCGATAACGCACTGAGATTTACGTCCACTCCCCATCCTGACTCCGTCACCTCTCCGCCCAACGTTGCCGCTGGAGCATCGCTTAACTCTTGGGGAGTCGCGGCTTGCATCATTCGAATACGAAAACTCCCTGGAGGTCGGCTTTTGTAGGCGCCCGGATCGGGAAGAAAATAGTCTTGTCTGGCCGCGTACCAGATGACGCCCGCGCCCGCTTGGTGAGGCAGGATATTCGGAACCTCATGGCTAGTAAAGCCGGCCCCTCCGCGACTGCCTTTGTCTACATCGGCCATGGTTGGCCACAAGACTTTTTCAAAGTGCCAGGTGGCGCCCCCGTCTTTACTCGACGCTAAATGCGTATCCACCCCGGGCATCGCATGAAAAGGCTTAAACCCGCTGCCCCCTTTAAGGACTTCGACTTTCGGCCAGGAATACGCCATCCACAAGGTGCCGGTCAGCGGATCTTTGCGGATGCAGGGGTCTGCCGCTCCTCGGAAACCCGCCGGCCGACCATTGGGTAGTTGCGAAGGTTGATCTCCATCGACCCGGAGTTCAGCACAAGCGTTACTTTGTACCGTACAGTCGGTCGCCTGAGGTGGGCTTTCGGAATGCGCCATCAACGATAAGCTGACAAGGAGGACTCCCAATCCAGCGAGTCGAATAGGTGGCAGAAATTTCGAGGAGTTTCGATTCATATCTTTGAATTATATATCTACGGCGATGGAGTCGGACGAACGACTTCGGTTTATTTAATAATCGAAAACTTGCCGCGGACTTTTCCACCTTGACTATCCGTCGTCACGTACAGGTAGAGGCCGGAAGCGACTTTGTCACCATGATCGTTGGTCAAATCCCAGAGAGCCGTATTTCCTGTGGCAGACAAGGATTTCACCTCGTGCCCCGCTAAATCATAAATTGTCACCCCCGTGCCTAGGGAAAGATGATCGAAGGTAATCGGGCCGCTGAAGCGGTCGACGCGCCAGGGATTGGGGTAAATGCGCGTGCTGCCGGACGATGAAGCAAGACCCACCGTCGTTGATATGCTGCTCGTTGCCGTTAAGCCGGCGATATCCTGGATGACGACTTGGATCACATAGGCCCCCGGGTTGGCAAATGTGGCTACCGTACTCGCCGCCGCCCCAGAATTGTTCGCCGAAAACGTGACCCCATCGGAGGGTATCGCCGACCATTTATAGGTTAAGTTGGTTGCCGGTCCCGCGCCATCGGCGGCCACGATAGCAAAGGTCGTCGTCAAGGCAGACGTGGCGCCCGGGGTGGCGGTCACCACAGTTTGAACCGTCGGCTGGTTGTAATCGATTCGAACAATCGTTCCCGGCAAATACCCCCGGGCATCTAGGTTCCCGGTGCTGATCAGTGCGATCGAACTTTTATTGTCAACACTCCAGGAATGGTCGTTGGCCACGGCGCCGCCGGAAATATATTCTGGAGACGTGGAATCATTAAAATACGTGAGTTGTTTCTCATTTCCCCCCAAGGGATCCGTAAGGTAGTAATCGCGGCCGTTTGATCCGATCCCATGCATATGCATGAGCAGGTTGCCGCTGGGATTCAAATGCGCATGTTCGTCCCAAACTCCCGGCGAATTGGTCAGGTTGGTAAACGTGGTGCCGGCCAAATCCGTTCGATAGATATCCATATCATTGACCGTCTCAGCGGTTTGAACAAAGCCGGAAAAATAGATTGATTGCCCGTCATTGCTGAAACAACTGGTTTCATACAACTGCAACGGCGTTTGCGTGTCTTGAAGCGTCGTGATGCTTGTGATCGGTGGAGTCTGCGCCCCATTGAAATTCGCCCAAGCGAGCGTCGATTTTCCACTGCTGTCGGTTTGTTCCCAGGCGAGTTTGCTCCCATCGGCCGAGAATTGCGCGTGCAATGTCCCGCCATTGGCCGCGACGGTTGTCAGCTGCCTGGCATTCGTACCATCACTGTTCATAATCCAAAGATTGTTGTTGATGCCAATCCCCGGCTGCGCCAAGGCCTCACCGTGCGTCGGCGTTCCAAGACTGGGGTCTTGGGCTTGAAACAACAGGTATTGCCCAGTGGGATCCCACAAGGGGTTACCCGTATGCATAGACCAAAGCGCGTTTCCGCAACTCACGCACGTCTGGGCAGACCCGTCGGGCTTCATTGTGTAGAGCTGATAGTACCCGAGCGTTTTGTCATACGCGTCATAGGCGATAAGATTGTTGCTCCCCTTCGACCAATCCACCCGTCCTCCGACATCGGTAACTAAAGCGGTAACGGCCTTAACGTTTTTGCCGGCGACCGCACTCCAGGGAAAACCCGTTCCCAGGCCGACGACAACCTGCACCTGGCTTGTCACCGCCCCCCCGGCAGGGTTGCGAATCGTTACGGGGAAAATATACGTCCCGTTGCTCGCGACCTTAACCACGATGGCATTGGAATCGTTCGTGCCGTTACTTTCGCCGCTATACGTGGCTCCCACGACCGGCGCCCAGGTATAGGTCAAGCTCGATTCGGGATCATTCGGATCGGCACCGGTGACCGTCAGAGCGATGGACGTGCTGAAATCGTTGACGACGGTAGGGGTAGCATGCGCGGCGACAGCGACCGTCGGCGGCTGGCTGGAGGGCGGGCTCGCCGCAATCATGCCCTTATAGGCGATGGCCGTGGGCGTATAGGGAATCGGCGATTGCGCCATTGCCGTCCCAGCAGCCGCTGTCGCAAGATTACCCAAGGTGGCAACGCCCGTGCTGGTGTTGCATTGCACATCGGGGGCCGGGGAAAAGGGGCCACAGGGGGTAGGTACGTGATAAAAATCCGTATAGGCCAAAAAATACTTATCAAAAAACGGGCTCATGTATTCCAGATTTTGCCAATGCGAGACATTCACCATTTCTTGTAAAAATTGCTCATCGATGGCCGTCCAAAAATTGTAGATGTCCCGGGAGTAGATCGCATTCGACGTCGCTCTCAACCCCGCCTCGGAAGCCTGTTCTTTATACGGCCAACATTCGCTCATGCCTACTTTTTTGCCCGCGGTCCGGGCCGCTGTCGACAACTCGACGACGCGTCCTAAAAAGTCGTTTCCCCCAACTTTGTAGATGGGATAGACATGAATATCAATGAGATCGAGCCCGGAAAGAGACGAGATCGCATTCTTAAAACCCGGTGTAAGCGGCGCGCCGTCCTCGAAATTCGGTTGCCACGTCCCCATCCCGCTGCCGAGAAGCATGGTGGTATGCAGGCCTGTAACCATCGGATCGCTTTGCAAATTGGCTATGAACATGCTGATCATCGCCGCGTCTGTGCTAGGGTTGCTCAGCGTTTTTGCCGGATCGATGGCGACAATGTCGTCAACTTCCGTGAGGGGTTCGGTCTGGACAATGAGATAGTCCGGAGACATATTCTCGGCCAGCGTGTTGATCACCGCGCTGCGACCCGCTTTATAAGAGGCCAACGATAGGGTGGAGTAGTAACTGGTGACGCTTGGATTTGATAAGGGATGGACCGTCAAGCTATCGACCACTAACTTCATCCCTTTGTTGTGGACATAGGCCGCCAAGGCAACGTAGTTAGTAAGCGTCGCGTTGTATTGAGCTAGCCCGCTTCCGACTCCGCCCCCAGCCAAATAATCGTAATAAGGCTTGTATAAAATTGGGAAACTGACCGTGACTTTCATGGATTTTATGCCTAGGGCCTGCATCGCATCGATCCAAGGGATAACGTTGCTCGTGTAAAACGAGGCACTGGCCATGCTCGTTCCGTTCTCGGCCGGATAAATATCCGCTCCGAAATGCGCCCCCGCGTATTTCGTTCCATTCCAACTACTGTTGATGGTGGTATTGAAGGTGTCCAGTTCGGATTTGAGTTCGGCGTTAATCTCGACCCATTTGGTGACCGTTGTATCCGAGGGAATGGTCGGACTGGCCCAGAGGAGCCGGCGAGATCCGAGAAAGAGGAAACCACAGAGAGAGAGCGAACGGGACATCCTGAATAGCCGTTTCGTTTTAGGCATTGTTTTCCATTCCTATCGTATCACCTCGGGCGACTGCGGCAACTTACCTGTATTGACGTCTAGCCCGACGATTCGATGCGTCGATGCGTCTGACGGATGCGCATAGCGACTATTTACCCCTAATTTCGTTGTATTCGCCAGAAGAAAAAACTTGATTTTTGCGCGGACTCTTGTTCAACTAGCTTCTCACGGGCAAAGGATTTGAGCAGTCGGTTAGAAACTATGAATTCGATTATATCCGCATTGTTTATATGGATGGCGCAGACCACTTCGGCGCCTCTGTTCGCGAGCGACGCGGCTAATTCGCAACCTGAAAAACCTGTCGAAGGTACGCGGGAGTGGGTCGCCCATGTCGCGCGGCGCTCCGAAGCCAAGGGGGACTTTGCAGCAGCGATTTTGACTTACAATCAGTTACTAAAGCGCGACCCCAACAATGCTTACCTCTTAAAGCGGATTATGTACTGTCAGAAAAAGTTAGAAAAGAATCCTCAATACGCGGCCCAAACCCCCGCATCCGGCGAAAACGAAAATCCGGAGTTTGCGCCATTACCCGATGTCTCTGGAGAGCAGCTCACTGAAAGCACCCCCGCGGCTAAAAATTCCCCCCATCCTTCTGAACCCTCTGCAAAAAATTAGACCTTTCAGCTCTTGTAGTTCTTCATTGAAGATAAATCTGAAAACTTGTGCCTTCGCCCGGGCGGCTGGCAACGTCGATATGACCACGGTGTTGCTGAACGATGGCGTACACCGTGGCCAGTCCAAGACCTGTCCCTTTGCCCTTCGGTTTGGTGGTGAAGAAGGGTTCAAACATGTGGGCCAATACGTCGGCTGGCATGCCCGCCCCGGAATCCGTCACCGTGAGACGCACATAGGAACCCGGCGCCATCCCCATCGTAGGCGTCGTCCCGGCAAGGGGAACCTCGACGTCTTCGGTCGTCAGTTGGATGGTGCCGCCTTGAGGCATCGCGTCCCGGGAATTGATGACCAGGTTAAGAACAACCTGGTCGAGTTGGGTGGCATCGATCCGAATGAAGCGGCGCGCCTTCAAGTCGGTGCTGAGCGCGATGGATTCGCCGACGAGGCTTTTCAGCAGCAGCGTAGCGTTCCCAATCACAGCGTTAGGGTCGATTAGCGGGAGCTCCGGCGCGGGCCCCTTGCTGAAAGTGAGCAGTTGTTTGGTCAGCCCTACCGCACGGTCGGTGGCGCGAAGCATCGCTTGAAGGTCTTCTTGCGCCGCGGGATGGCCCGCCAATTGCGTCGTTAAATCCTCGGCCAGACCTCGAATGCCGGCGATGATGTTATTGAAATCATGGGCCACGCCGCCGGCGAGCCGTCCCAAGGCTTCCATCTTGCGTGCCCGCTCGAGCTCTTGCTCTTTGGCGAAGAGCTCGGCGACCCGCGCCGCCACTTCCCGCTCCAACGCCTCGTTAAGCGCGGCCGTGTGGCGCTCGCTCTCGAACTGCGCCCCCGAGCTACGCAAGAGCTCGCGTTCATAGCTCCGGCGCTCGCGGGCGTTGAATATCGTAATCCGATTAAAAAGAGGTTGCCCAGCAGGGGATCTTTTTTCCACCGCGTTAAGAAGCGTCGGTAACAAGGAGCCGTCCTTACAAACGATATCCAACGCAATTTCCCGAGTGGCGCCTTGGATCCGGTGCAGCGGCGCCAAATGCGTCTCGAGGAACATCTTGCCGCCGACGGTTAAGATGTCGGCAAAAGGTCTCCCCAGGAGCGCGTCGGCAGCGTAACCCGTCCATTGTAAAAAAGTGCGGTTAACCTTGAGGATTGCGCCAGAGGGAGACGTGTAGAGATAGCCGCAAGGCGCTTCTTCATACAGCTCTACGGCGCTTTCGACGAGCAACCGGTTGTCGAGCGAGGGATCCACGGTTTAGTTGGCTTCCAGGTATTGGCGAATGGCGCCGATAGTTTCCTCAGGAGCGCTAAGATTCGGGCAGTGGCCGGTGGCGCGAAGTTTGACAAACCGGCTGCCTCCCAGATGCTCGTGGACGTACTGTCCCACCGCCTCCGGCGCGATGATGTCGTCCGAACATTGCAATACCAGCGCCGGAGTTTTAAGCAGCGGCAAATCGGCCCGATGATCGGTCAAAAACGTGGTTTGGGCAAACC
>JBBQYF010000061.1:0-13289 GCA_038208955.1 Elusimicrobiota bacterium | reverse complement strand
AGAGGACTGTGGTTTTAGATAGGATTGGGCGATCAACCGCGGCATTGCCTTAAAGAATTTTCGTTAGGATTTCGGCAATGTCGGGAGCGGGATGGGATTGGCCTTTTTCGTCGAGGCGCCAGACGGGGCGCGAACCATTTTTTCTAACCCAACGTTGTAGAGTGACGTAAAAACGTTCTTCACCCATGCTGTTCATCCGCGCAATTTCCCGGCCGGCTTGAAAGGCCACCTGCTCGTCATTGATCGTGTGAATAAAAATATCCTGCTCTTCAGAAGGTTTTGCGACGGGATTGTTTAATTCGGTCATAGGCATACCCTCATTTTAATGGTTCGGATTCGATCGGATGCCAAGCACTGTCGGGATTAAAGTCGGTCATGGCCTGCGCGAGTTTGTCCGTTTCCCTTCCCAAATTACTTTCGTAGACCATTCCATCATGGTCGACGATGAAGGATTGGATTCCAGACACGCCGTATTCGGCCGGCCAGGCCAGAAGCGCAAAGCCGCCGATCATCATATTGTTGACCACGTAGTTCATTGCCCCACCATGTGCATTGCCACCTTGTGATTTTAATACTTTATAGTAGAAACCGCGATAGGGATCACGCTTTGTGACGTCCATTCCCGTGGCGGCCCTGGCGAACCCCTGAGGAACATCGCAAACGGGAAGTCCTGGCGCATTCTCCCAATAAAGACCGTCTTGCTTTCCCGGCGTACTGACGATCTTCTGCGCATAGACGGGAACCCCTTTGGATGAATGGGTTTGGGCGTACTCAAACTGCGCCTCGACGTATCCATGGCATACCTCGATGGCGGTGAGTTCATTAGCTCCGATGCGGCGCGCCAATATTTCCTGTCGTCCGGCAACGGAATTAAAATACCAACGGCCATTCCTGCGGACGAGCGGGATGGGGAAAGGCCAATCTTCTTTCCCAATCGATAAAATCATTTTGTCGGGATTGGCGGGATCGGCGACTAGAGTATTTTCTTGTTGGGCCAACTTGGCAAAAGCTCGACGGGAATCTTTATCCTGGTCGGTGTCGCCCGATTCGACGATATCCTTGCCCTCCGGCCCAAAAAGTTCGAGCAAGGTTTTCGTGTCGTTGTATTTACAGCCCGCGATCATGGCATTTACCGCATCTTGGGGATTCGTAAAGGACATTTGTTGTTCAGTGGCCAAGGCGCTAATTGATAAAACCCCCAGGGACAACCCCAACATCAACGATTTTTGCCAAAGACGAGTTGCAAGCCTGATCATTAACGGTGCCCCCCGCCAATTCGTACGTCATTTCCGTTCCGGTCATTTCCTGGCCCACTCCCACCGCCATTTGGATTTCCGGGTAGAGACGCAGGGGCAGCGGGCGCTCCGTTACGCAAAGCCGGGGTAGGCGCCGAGGGTCGGGACGTCGCGGTCTCCGGAGAGCGGTTCAAGCTTTGGTAGCCCCGAGAGCTATTCGTACGCGCATTGTTCCCCGGTTCGACGCTGCCAAAGGCGTTGTGGTTGCCGCTGCTGTAAACGTTCGCTTGAATTTGCCGGTTGCCGACACGGTCCGGAGCGCTCTCGAGGGGCGATCCCCCCATGCGGATTTGGGATTGACGGAGTTGCTCCTGGACCTGATTCGCGTTGAACGCGGGTCGCGTCATCGTCGGGGCAGAGGCCCGGATATTATTGGTGGGTTCGACCGCCCCAGGAGCTATGCGGTTGCCCGCGTTATAGGAAGTTCCGTTAAATGGCCGATTATCGATGCGTTCCCGCGCGCTGGGCGGACTCGGCTGTGAACCGCGAATCTCCGCTTGACGCAGTTGCAGTTGAACCTGCTGGGCGTTCCTTTCGGGTCGCGTCACTTGGACGGGATTCACGGCATTACGAGCGGCCGGATTATAGGGGGGAGACATCGCGTGATAGATTTCACGCTGGCCTTGGCGCGCATTGTAAACCGCCGGCCGAAATTGCTGATTCAGGCCGCGGCTGGGATAAGAAACGCCTAAGCGGTGTTCCGGATTATGCTGCCAAACCCCCACCGTGGAAGTCGTCGGCACATTTCGCCTATTTAAAAAATCGCTCGAATTGTTCTCATACCGGTTCACCGTCACCGTACGATTCACCACAATTGGCGCGGGGGCGAAGTTGTTCTGACGGATAAACGTATTGTTGATGACGACCGTATGATCATGCCAACCCGGATGCCAACCCCAATCATTCCAGCCGCCCCAACCCGAATAATAGCGATCAACTCGGCAAGGGCGTCCCCAAGAAATCCATATTCCGCGGGGCGGCGGTGGGGGGTAATACCAATAAGGATAGGGATAGTAGACGGGAGCCTCTCCCCAAATCCACACGGGGTCGTACTCGGGAACATAAACGACTTGCGGGTCGGCGGGCTCGATCACGACGATCCGCTGCCCCGCATCCTCGGTCGTTGTGACTCTTTCTTTATCCGTTGATTTCAACTTTCCCGCCTGTTCGGCCTCGCCGCGTAACTTTTGAATCGCATCCATCACCGAGCTTTGGTCGGCTAAAAAAGCGTTGCCTAAATTTGTTGTCCACGTAATGTCTTGGTTCAATCGCTTGAGAACATCGGGAAAGGCGACCAACGCTTGTATGCTGGGATCCCAATTCTGCTTGGTGGCGGCTTGCGTCACCTCTTGGCCTTTGAGCCCGGGATGTTGTTGCAGCCATTGATACGCCTGCACCACCTCCAAAGGGTAGGTCGTCGCCACTAAGATTTGACTGACCAATTCGTCTGGATAGAGGGCAATTGGAGCGGTCAAACTACGCAATTGTTCCGCCGAAAAATGGTTCGTGGGGGCCTCGGCCGCGACGTCGGAGACGGCTCCCGGAATATCACCGGCAAAAACGGCGGGGCCAGCGGTGATCAGCCAGGTACATAAGCCCGGGATTAAGAGGGTGTTGGTTTTAAGTTTCATAATGGTTAAGACGAGTTTTTGCTTCTAAATGTTACGAACAGCCATTTTGCACGCCCCCGGGAGCGATTATACCGGGTTCGCCGCGAATAATGTGGAAACCAGCGCTCTCCTCTAGGGTCTTATAAGGATCAAGAGCTATTCATGACCCGTTTAACTAAAACATTCCTGTACGCCCAATGATTGGATCACGCTATAAACCGATTGAAAGCTATGGCGTTATTGGCAATCTGCATTCCGTGGCCTTGGTCAACATGAATGGGTCATTGGATTGGTGTTGTTTGCCTCATTTTGACTCTCCGTCCGTATTTGGATCACTCCTCGATGCCGACAAAGGCGGCCATTTCCGAATTTGGGCGTTAGAAATGAGGGCCGAGCGTCAAGTATATATGCCCGACACGAATGTCCTGATTACACGATTTATGGGGCCTCAGGGGACAGCCGAGATGATCGATTTCATGCCAGTGTCGGGTGATCGCACGGAAGGCGACGGCATCCATACGATTTATCGGATCGTACGCGTAGTGCGGGGGCGCGTAAAATTCCGGCTGGAATGTTTTCCGGCATTCAATTATGGCCGCACGCAACACCGCGTCACTCGTGGCAAAGACCGATTTTTGTTTACAACGCCTCAATTGAGCCTCTCACTATCGACGGCCGTTCCGTTGAAAGTTGACCGAACCGGTGTTACGGGAGAATTTATTTTAACCGAAGGAAAATCCCGGGCTTTCGTGCTTGGCCATGCATCGCGTGGACAATCGTTAGCAGAGCATCCCCGCGATCCGGATAAGGTTTTAGAGGCGACCCTGGCCTATTGGCGGGGGTGGGTAGGAAAAATTCATTATCAAGGACGCTGGCGCGAAAATGTCACGCGATCGGCGCTCGTTCTTAAACTCTTGACGTTTGCGCCGACAGGCGCAATTGTTGCGGCGCCGACGACCAGTCTCCCCGAAGATATCGGGGGCCGGCGAAATTGGGATTACCGTTATGCTTGGATCCGCGATGCCAGCTTTACGCTCTACGGGCTGTTGCGACTCGGGTTCACGGACGAGGCGTGCCACTTTATGACCTTCCTCGAAGCGCGGCTGAAAGAATTAAATCCGGACGGGTCCTTAAATGTGATGTATGGATTGCACGGCGAACATGACTTGACGGAAAAAGTATTGGCCCATTGGGAAGGCTATGAGAAGTCCGCGCCCGTGCGAATCGGCAACGCCGCCCATGCCCAGCGCCAGCTGGATATCTATGGCGAACTCATGGATTCGGTTTACCTCTACAACAAATATGGGTCGCCCATTTCTTACGATTTGTGGAAAAGCCTTAGCCGTCTTCTCGATTACGTTTGCAAGCATTGGGCGATGAAGGATAAAGGGATTTGGGAAATCCGTAGCGAGCCGCGGCATTTTGTCTATTCGAAAGTGATGTGCTGGGTCGCGCTCGACCGCGGTTTGCGTCTGGCCCAAAAACGCAGCTTTCCCGCCAACTGGCATTTGTGGGAAACCACGCGCGACAAGATTTATCAAGAGGTAATGCAAAAAGGCTGGGACCCGCGCCAGCAAGCGTTTGTACAGTCCTACGGTAGCAACGCCATGGACGCGTCCACGCTGGTACTGCCGCTCGTCAAATTCATTTCGCCGACGGACCCGCGAATGCTGTCGACCCTAAAGCGAATTAAGGAAACGTTGGTCACCGACAGCCTCGTTCGGCGCTACGAGATCGCCGGTGCTTTTGACCTTCCCACCGCTGAAGGGGAAGGAACATTTTCAATGTGCACATTCTGGTATGCCGAGGCGCTGGCGCGCGCGGGCGATGTTGAGGAAGGACGGTGGGTATTTGAAAAGATGTTAGGCTACGCCAACCATCTCGGCTTATTCGCCGAACAAGTCGGATTATCCGGCGAACAACTGGGTAATTATCCCCAGGCCTTTACTCACTTGGCATTGATCAGCGCTGCCTGGAATATCGATAAGGCCCTTTCGGGTGGTGTTGCAAAAAAAATCATTTAGGCTTGAAAGCGAGAGGTTTCAGAGTTATACCCGCAGCGCTATGGAATCTCTTGTGCCAACGGTCTCCGCTAATGATGCTGAAACTTCGCACGCCGCTTCCGCGCGTCCCATAACTGCTTTGGCGTTTCGTTTTTTTCTCACCTCGGCCGCCATCGTCTTTGCGGGCGTGACCGTCCAGATGCTGCTGCGCAGTCCTTTCTGGGAATTTAGCGCCGGCCGGCTTGCGCCGCTCATCGGATTGAAGTACGGTTACCATCTTTATTACCCGCCGGGCGAAGGACCGTTGTTTGTGACGCAGTATGGGCCCGTCGCTTTTCTAGCTTACGCCCCGTCGCTGCTGGCACACACGCCGATCGGCGCCATCCTCACAGCCGTTGCTTGTGCTATGGGCTACATTTTTGGCCCGATTATTTTGCTCTCTTGGCAAGCCATTCGCCGTGATGGAACCCAGGCGGGCTCCTGGGTCATCGCCGCTCTGATTTTTGGTTTCTACACCCTTCAATCCGACGTGATGTCTTACGCCGCCTTTACCGTTCACTCGGACGCTCCCGCACTGGGTTTCGGCGCTGCGGCCTGCGTCGTTCTATTTGGCCGATCCGAAAATTCCTCTCAGCGTTCGCTGGTTTTGGCTGCGTTATTGGTCGTTCTGGCGACCTGGGCAAAGCCCACTGCCTTTCCGGGAATTGTCGTCGCCGTGCTCTATCTTTGGGTTACCGAGAATCGCCATAAGGCGATCGATTATTTGAAGTGGGTGGTGATTGTGGGACTGGCGGTAACGATCCTCTTTCTAGGGATCTTCGGACCCCGAGCCTTAATTTTTAATGTCTTTTCCCTCACCGGAAAGTTGCCTTTTTTAAAGACGAGTTGGGGCGCCGGCGGCGCTATATTCTGGCAAAGTCCTCTGTTGCTCAAAGAATGTGCCATACCCATGGCAATTCTTGGGTTCATCGGACTGGAGACATGGCCGATTATCAGGACCACATTCCTGAACAAAGTAAAGCTGTCCCTGCGCTCGAATCGTTGGTCGATCTTCGCTTTGACGGCTGTGGCGATGTTTCCTGTTTCATTGACGCATAAGGCATTGGTGGGAGCCGACGTTAATGCATTGGACGATACCCTGTATTATTTTCTCCTGGCCGCCGTTACGGCGATGGGGGAAGTACGTGAAACTTCCGTTCGCCGACTGGCGGGCGTAAGCTTGGCCGTCCTCGCGCTCATTTCGGCCCCGTCGCTTGCCCACATCGCCACGGATGTTCGGCAGTACAAGCTCAATCCGCGTCGCCAAGCTTTCGACTTTGCCCGTCGACACCCTCATGAAGTTTATTTTCCACTCGATCCGCTAGCGACGTTGTATGCCGATGGGCGGCTTTATCACTATGATGTGGCGCTCTTCGATGCCGATATGTTAAAGCTCAGCATTTCGGAACGACAATTTCGCGATTACTTGCCGAGCCAACTAGAATTTGTCGCCTATGAAGCGCACAATCAATATTCCCGCAAGCTCTTTCCTGACTTCCACCCCGCTGGCCCGGTAGCCGAGTTGCCGGGTTGGAACGTCTATTCCCGCTCCCTTGTCACGAAAACCAGAGCCGCAAATGGTTCTCAAGGCGCCGACGCCGCCTTCAAACGCTAAGAATAGGGCGATTTTTAGCTTCCCTTTACAACTATTTTACTTGCGACATCGCTACGCTAGCCATAGACTTGCCTATGTCTATGAACCGGCTCATTCCATGATTAAAAACTTAACGCGCCTTGGCGCTGTGACGATCAGTATTTCCTTGCTTCAAGTGTCGATTGATCCCACTTCGTTGTTCGCAAAATCGAGCATTGGGCTGATCGAAAAGATTACCGTCACGGAGACGGAGCGGTCGACAACGGTGACCGTCCGGGGTCAGAACCCCGGTAAATGTCAGCCGGTCGTATTACGCGAGCCCAAAGGCAACCGTCCACCGAAAATATTTCTTCCTTTTCTCGAGACTCGGGTGGCGGCGGATGTTCAGGGAACCACAGTCGGTTCTGGCGCGGTGGACGCGATCGACGTGAATCAGCTGACCGATGACGCCGCGCCGATTGCCCAGGTGGTCATTTCGCTTCGTAGGGAAACGAATTACCATATCAAACGGCTCAGCGATGGCCTGGAAATTTCGATCGACAAACCTCTCGATACCGCGCCCACACCGCTGATCGCACCGACGGCGGTGAAGAGCCAAGCCGGAACGGCCATTCAACCGGGCGATATGCTTTTCGTAACGGTTTCTCCCGCCGAAGAACTGTCTCGCGACCTGACCGTCGATCAAAACGGGAAAATTTTTGTTCCTTTGATTGGCGCTTTAATGGTCAGCGGCATGACGCCCGAGTCGCTCTCACGCAAGCTGACAACGTTGCTATCGCAGTACGTCACGAATCCAAAAGTAGACGTGCTGATCAGACAATTTTCTGCTCAGCAGGTCTCCTTGCTCGGCCAAGTGCGCAGCCCCGGCAGTTACCTGTATCGTCCAAATTTGCGGCTCATGGATGTGGTGTCCATGGCCGGTGGATTTACCTCGACGGCGATGAAAAGCCAGATCCGAATTTACCGTGGGAATGGCGCGGCACGACGCGTCACTTTTTTTGACGCGACCGATTCGCTCCGCTCGGGCGAGGTCGCCAAGGATTTTGTGCTTCAACCCGGGGATTTGATCGAAGTGCCTAAAGGGGTTAACCCGCTGACGGTTTTTGGAGACATTGGCCAGCCCGGAAATTATGACTATTACGAAGGGATGCGCCTACTCGATCTCATTGCCATGACCCATGGATTCAAAGATGGGGCTAACTACAGGAGAATTACCATATTTCGCGGCATACCCCCGAATCAGAAAGTCCTCTACGTGCGGTTTAACAACGTGATGGACGGACGAATGAAAGCCAATATTTTGCTCGAACCCGGAGACACCGTGTTTGTTCCGACACGCTCGCTGTGGACTTACAGCGCTTACGTTAACACGATATTGCCGGCTTTCACTCTTGTCCTCTCAGCCTTTTCGGTTTACCTGGCGGTGAAGAAATGAACATGAACGACGAGTTAAGCCTCCGAGATTTTTATTCGGCGTTCAAACGGCGACGGAAGGAATTTATTCTCTGTTGGAGCGCAGTCTTTACCGGCGCTATCATTTATACGGCCAGCGTGACGCCACTTTACCGCGCCACCGTCATGCTGCGACTCCAAGTTTCGCAGGACGATAGCAACCGGCCGGTCGACTTGGGCGCTTTGAGCGTCTTGGCCGGGCCAAGTCAAGCTTTTGACATCAACCAACTACTCTCGCCCCAGATTCTAGAAGAAGGCATCCGTCGTTTGGATGGGGCGGGGAAAACCTTGAATGATCATGACCTCGCCGTACGAGCTCAGGAAATTGGACGCGAGGCTAGCGTTCAGGCCAGCGATTCCGATCATCAGGTCGTGACCTTTTCAATTGTCGGGCCCAGCGGCAAGCGCGTCGCTGCCGCGGCGAACGAAATTGCTCAAGTCATGGTCGAGCAAGTGACCGAAAATACCACGGCCAAAGCGCATAAAACAAAACAATTTATCGAGGAGCAACTGAAGGACACCGAAGATAAGCTCCATGCCTCCGAAGACCGCATGCGCCGCTTCCAGGAAAAGTTTGGTCCACAATCCGCCGGAACTCTGGTGGTGGGACGCCTTCTCGAGTTGCGGGACAAGCGGGATCAGCTCTCCAGAAAATTTACGCGCTCTTATCCGGAGCTTCAGTCCATCAATACGGAAATTCGGCGAATCGAGCAGGAATTACAGGGATTGCCGTCTCAGGAAATTGATATTGCGCGGGTGGCGCGGGAGGTCCGGCTCGAAGAAGAACTGTTCACCATGTTGGCCAAACGTCTGGAAGAAGCCAGGATTGTCGAGTCCGCTCGCGTTGCTCCGATCACCATTTTGGATCCCGCGATTGAACCCACACGTCCCGAGTATCCCAACAAACGATTTAATCTGACCGCCGGATTTGTCCTGGGTTTCTTCTTGGCGCTGGTCTTAGTTCTTGCTCGACAGCATTTGGACACGTCGATGGTCACGACAGAAGAAATCGAGGCCTATCTGCAATTGCCGGTACTGGCGACGATCCCGCACATTGAGCGTCGAACCCCCACCGCCAAAGAAGAAGTCGGTGGAATATTGCGCAAACGCGATCGTCTGGGCGAAGCGCGCTCGCGGCTCATCTTTCACTTCCCGCCACGATCGGCCTATGCGGAGGTTTACCACATTTTGCGAAACAACTTAATGAAGGGGACGGCGCCGCACGAAAGCCGCGTTTTTTTATTCACCAGCGCGGTGGTCGCTGAAGGAAAGAGTCTGACGGCCGCTAATTTTGCGATCGCGGCCGCCCAAGCGGGCATACCCACTTTGCTGGCCGAGGCCGACTTGCGTAAGCCGATGGTCGACAAACTCTTCGGCATTCCGCCGGAGCCGGGCGTGACGAACTATTTCTATTTATCGCCGAGGTGGGAATCGTATTTGACCGGATGGGAGCAGATTCGGAAAGGCACAGCCGGCGAGGGTGATGTGATTAATGCCAACGGCATGGCCAACCTGCATATTTTGCCGTCCGGAAAAATTCCGCCAAATCCCGTTTCCTTGCTCAGTTCGGAGCGGTTCGTCCAACTGATTCAAAGCATGCGCAAGCGGTTCCCACTCGTCGTCTTGGACGGGGCGCCGTCCATGCTTTTCGCCGATTCCGCCATTCTCGGGCCCCACGTTGACGGTGTGGTGCTCGTTTACCGCTTCGGCCGGACCGCCCGTGAGGTGTTAAGCCGCGCCCACAATCAGCTAACATCCAACAATGCCCGCATCTTGGGCGTTGTCGTCAACGATATCGTTCAGGGCACGTCCAATGACAATAGTTACTACGAAATGTATGGGTATTACGGCGATGGTGAAAAACATGCCAAAGCCAGCTGATCCCGCGATCAGACGGGTTCGTTAATTCCGATGTGTGGGATTGCGGGAATCTTCCGGAGTTCCGGCGCGATCAGCCACGACGATGGTGCGGCGGTGCAACGCATGGTCGAGCTGCAACGCCACCGCGGACCTGATGATCAGGGCTTTTTCTCGGACTCCCACGCCGCGCTGGCCCATGCGCGGCTTTCAATTCTTGATCTTTCTTCTGCCGGGCGACAACCCATGGCGGACGCCCGCGGCGCCGTCCAGATCGTCTTCAATGGGGAAATCTACAATTTTAAAATATTGCGCCAGGAACTCAGCGATGTAGGTTATGCCTTTCGGACCCAGACCGATACAGAAGTGCTGCTAAATGGCTATTTGTGCTGGGGTTTCGAAAGCCTATTACAGCGTCTGCGGGGGATGTTTGCATTCGCGCTCTACGATCCTTCGTCGATGCAGGGACCTCAGCTGTTTCTGGCGCGCGATCGTTTTGGAATTAAACCGCTGTATTACCACCAAACAGCTTCCGGTCTTTTTTTTAGTTCCGAATTTCGCGCCTTGACCGAGTCTGGGCTTGTGCCTCGCGAGCCGAACAATCAAGCGCTCGCGCGGTTTCTTCAATTGGGATCCGTCCCCGGCCCTGACACGATGATAAAAAATATTCTTCTCCTTCCACCGGGCCATATGCTGCTGGTTCGGGGGGGTGTTGCCTCACTCAAGTCTTACTGGTCCGTGACGACCGCCTTTCTCAGTCCTCCTCGCCGCCAGCCATCCTTTCGACAGGCCATAGCCGGGGTGCGCCAGCGGCTGGAAGAATCCGTGCGGATCCATTTGATCAGCGACGTTCCGACGGGAGTTTTTTTGAGCGGCGGGGTGGATTCATCGGCCTTGGTGGCGTTGGCGGGACGGCGCTCGGGACCTGCCCTGAAAACCCTATCGGTCGTCTTCGATGAGGCGGCTTATAACGAAGCGGCTTTCGCCGACGTGGTAGCAAAACATTATCATACGGACCATCAAGAAATCCTGATCAAAGAAACCGATTTTTTCCAAAACCTACCGGCATTTTTTCAGGCCATGGATCAGCCCACCGTGGACGGCGTCAACAGTTATTCCGTCTCGCGGGCGGCACGACAAGCCGGGCTTAAGGTGGTGCTTTCAGGTTTGGGGGGTGACGAGGTGTTTCTCGGCTACAGCCATTTTGCGAAGGCTCGATGGGCGGGGCGAATCCGAAGCATCCTCGGGATGTTTCCCTATGGATTACAAAAACGGATATTGAACGCTTCGATCGGATTGGCGCGCGAAATGGGGAAAGGGTCCTATCAAAAGCTATCGTACCTCGCGGGATCGGGACCGGAAGAAGCGTATCTGTTGTTCAGGGGATTATTTAATCCGGCACAGATTCGCGATTTGTTGGGGCTTACCGAAATCGAACTTCGGTCGCTTTGTCCAATCCCGCGATTCGGTGACATTCCCTCCGCTCTAGGCTCGGCAGAGTCCGTTGACCTGCTTGAATTTATGCACTACCTGCCCAACCAGCTTTTAAGAGACACCGATGTCATGAGCATGGCGCATTCGATCGAGGTGAGGGTGCCCTTTCTCGATCATCCTCTCGTCGAATATGTGGCCGGACTTCCCTTGGCCTATAAAATGCGTTCGGGAATCCCCAAGCAACTCTTGATTCGCGCCCTCGGCAATGATTTTCCAAAAGCCGTTTGGAATCGTCCCAAGCAAGGATTCAGTTTTCCCATGCGCGAGTGGCTGCTCAAGCGTTCCCACGAATTAGAAGAGCAATCCTGCGAGAATTCTTGGATGGATGCCAAAGCCGTGCATATTATCTGGGACGAATTTCGAGCCAGCCGACTCCATTGGTCACGGGCCTGGGCGACTCTCGTTCTCAGTCAATTCGAACGCAATCCTCAGGGAAGGCGCCTGCAGCCGATCGTCATGCATGGCGGCCGCTGACGATGAAAACTTTAGTCCTCGTGACGGACCTTTATGGTGCCGTCGGCGGTATCGCGACATTTAACCGGCTCTTTCTCCATGCGCTTTCTGAATTATCAAGACGCTCGGACGAATCGTTGACGGTGCTTGCGCTGCACGACCCCTGTCCTCCCCAAACAATTAACGTGCCGGCCGGCGCCGACTACTATGCATTCGGCGGGAACCGCTGGCGTTTTGCCCTCGCGGCTTGGCGCGAAGGCCGGCACGCGGCTCGCATTTTTTTCGGCCATCTACACTTGTCTCCATTGGCTTGGACTATGCCCCGTCCGGAAAGAATATTGATTGTTCACGGACTCGAAGTCTGGCGGCCGTTGTCCAACATTCGACGATGGTCGGCACAACGAATGGATCAGATATGGGCCGTAAGCCGTTACACAGCGAGCGAGCTTGTTAAGCAGGAAGGCGCAATCCAGGAACGCTGCGTCATATTTCCTAACTCACTTGGCCCCGTCGAGACCGGTCCATCTTATAGTCGTGCGGCGCTGCGTTTGCCGGACGGAAAAATGCTGCTCAGCGTTTCGCGTTTGAGTGCGACGGAGTCGTATAAACAAATCGATTTCGTATTGGAATCGCTACCCGCCTTAATCGCTGACCATCCAGACTTAATCTATGTGATCGTTGGCGAGGGATCGGATCGGGCTCGCTTAGAGGCTCTCAGTCTTCGTCTGAACGTCGCGGGTCGTGTGATTTTTGCGGGGCTGGTCCGCGAAGAACAACTCGCCTCTTACTATGAGGCTTGTGATCTATTCGTTTTGCCCAGTCTCGAAGAAGGTTTTGGCATTGTGTTTCTTGAAGCAATGCGGCACGCCAAGCCCTGCGTTGGCGCGCGCGCTGGGGGAGTCCCGGAAGTGATCGAGGACGGTAAAACGGGTTTTTTGTCGGCACCTAGAGACCGGCTGTCTTTCCAGAAAGCTGTTGGACAATTATTAGCCGATCAGAGGTTGCGCCGAACCATGGGGCAGGCCGGGCGCAAAAAATTCGACGCGGAATTTGCGTTCAATCATTTTACCAACCGGATGCGTCAGCTCCTTGCCGGCGAAGTATTGCCCGCTCAACGATTGGCGGCATAGGACGATGGCGAATTCGCCCTTTCTACCGCCAAATGCGTCTCAGGTAATTATTCCCGCCAGTACCGCCTTCAAGCGTTGGAAGCGTCCCGGCCAACGTGTTTTCAGTGTCTGGTTTTATTATTTATGTCTCTGTTTTTTCACCTTTCCTATTCTGAATTTCTTTGTCGTGGCGCATGTTCCGCCAACGAACCAAGCCCAAGCCTATCTCTTGTTGCTACTTTGCACATTGCCCGTGGCCGTCCATCTGACAGCTAAAACAGTTGGGTTGCCTGTGTTTCCTATTGTCTGTCTCGTGTACGCCGGCATGTACGCATTGCCGGTTTTTCTCGTTCCACCCTTTGTCGCATGCATGGCCTCTCACT
>JBBQYF010000060.1:0-13440 GCA_038208955.1 Elusimicrobiota bacterium | reverse complement strand
ATTTTGCTAGAATTCCCGGGAGCATTTGGTGCAGTTCGCGGGCTCTGATATTTTATGCCCAGGTGGCGGAACTGGCAGACGCGTACGCTTGAGGTGCGTATGCCGAAAGGTTTGCGGGTTCGACTCCCGCCCTGGGCACCATTTTTCGCGGGAGCCATAGTGTTGGCCCAAGGGAACATTGTTGGGCGAATACCCGCAGCGGGTTCGTCCCCCACACTTCAGGGGGACGAGCGCCAGACGTGTGGCGTTCGACTCCCGCCCTGGGCACCATTTTTGTAGTTGCTATATTAAAGGGGTCACTGTGGGCAATAAGCGGGCGTGGTTCAATGGTAGAACGAGTGCTTGCCAAGCATTAGACGTGGGTTCGATTCCCATCGCCCGCTTTTTGTTCACAGATGAACCGCTTCTGTAGCAACTGGCCTCCCTTGTACACCCAACGCTTCACTTATTTTACTGTCTTACTCCTTTCGACCTTTGCGCGCGGGGCCGATCATCCCACGCTTACCTTATCGACAACGGCCAGCGAGGAGTCGAGTATTGACACCAGCTCATCCGGCGTAAACTATTCATCTTCCACCGTAGAGGTATCGTCTAGCTCGTTACGCGTAATTCACGCGGTTCATCTCACGGCATCGGCGGCCGGCTCGAAGCGTTATCGTCAACTTCGCCTTGAAAAAATGCTCAGCCAAACGATGATCAATGCCGTCGTCGTCGACATTAAAGAGGAAGATGGATGGGTGTATGTCCCCGGCGTGATGATGGCAACCAACGCCGGCGCCTTCCAGAACGCTATTCCGGATTTGAGCAGCTGGCTTACCGAACTTCGTGCTCGTGGGATCTACAGCGTCGCCCGCATCGTCGTTTTTAAAGACAACATTTTGCCTCGCAAGCGGCCTTCCCTCGGGGTTCATACGGTAAACGGCGAACTTTGGTCCGATCGCAAGAAAACCACGTGGCTTGATCCCTATAATCGCGAAGCTTGGCGGTACCCTCTGCTGATTGCGCAGCACGCCGCTCGCGCCGGTTTCGATGAAGTTCAATTTGATTACATCCGTTTCCCAACGGACGGAAACTTAAAATCCATGCACTTCTCCCGGCCTTACTCGCGAACGGAGGCCTCGCAGGCGCTCGTCGAATTTTTGCGTCAAGCTCGCAAGCTCCTCCATCCCTTGGGCACAAAGATTTCTATTGATGTGTTCGGCCTGACCACCACTGTCAGTTCTGGCATGGGCATTGGCCAGCAAATGGGCCCGATGGCCGCCCAAGTCGACTTTGTCTGCCCCATGACTTACCCGTCGCATTACAACAAGGGAGAATATGGCATTCCTATCCCCAATAACGCGCCTTACCGTACAATCCATATGGCCATGCACGATGCCCTGAAAGTTCTCGGACCCTCCCAGGCCGCTAAATTACGGCCCTACTTCCAAGATTTTTCATTAAAAGGACGAGGCATTCGCTACGGCCCAAATGAAGTCCGGGCCCAAATCCAGGCTGCCGCCGATCTCGGGGTGATGAATTGGACCCTTTGGAATGCCAGTTGTCATTACACACTTTCGGCTCTCGTAGCGCCCGTTCATTCCGCGCCAACGCCCCTGTCGGCCCCCCAAATCCACTCCAGTTCTTCAGTGATTTCCTCGACGGTAACCGCGCCAAAATAGTCATTGACAACCTGCCACAGCGGGGCTAGGACCATAGTGCAATACTCTGCGACGATTCAAAATTAAAAACGCTTTTGGAGGCATCATGGGCTTACCGGCAAACAGCGCGCATATCGAACAAACCGTGGTCAGCAATGTGGATCCGGCCAAATCAGTGATCAACGACCGGCCAAAGGTTTTGGTCGTCGATGATGATCCCGTCGTCCGCCGAATTATTCTTGAACTTTTGAACAACCGCTATCGCGTTGTGTTAGCCTCGACCGGCGTCCAATTGCCGGATCTTCTCCAAAAACATAAACCGCACCTCGTTATTCTGGATGTCATGCTGCCTTGGGTCAACGGATTTGAGCTCTGCCGCATTATCAAAACTCATGCAGAAGGAAAAGATGTCCCCGTTTTGTTCCTCACGGGATGCAAAGAGAAAGAGGATAAATTGATGGGCCGCGAAGTCGGCGCCTCCGGGTACCTCACCAAACCCTTTTACGCCAAGGACCTTTACCAAGAAGTCGAACGACTTTTGGCGGCGTAATCCGAACGAAAAACGATGGCACTTTCTCCATCGATCTTTACCCCGCGTGACGCACTCCTGGACTCCTTCCATTTCGACAATCGTTTTCGGCTGTCCGTCTCCCTGTCCTCGTTTGTCATCGCCGGAGTATTGCGAGGGATGCACTTTGTCGTAAACCTGTCTTCCCTGGCGACAGTGATTGTCGTTTACAACGTCATTTACTTAACCGTGTGGTACCACTCTTCACGCCTGCGGCGACTCGATATTTATCGCTTTGCTCTGAGCCTTGTCGATTTTGCGGCCATCACGCTGGCTATTCACTGGACCGGCGGCCTTCACAGCCCGTTTTTCTATCTGTATCCGATCCCGTTTCTGGTCCATTCACTTCACTTCGATCTCGGGCTGATCGCGTTCGATGCGGTTGTTTCGCTGGTCACCTATTTCGTCTTGCTACGATGGGAGAACGCTTTCCAGACGACCACCAATCTAACCTTGGGCGTGGGACAGTTGGTGTTCTTAGTCGTCATGATCCTCGCGGCGATATACACCTCTCTACGTTTCCGTAGAAATGCACATTCCATTGGCAAGAGTGTATTGGCCGAAGGCGTCGTTGTCGGCTTTCTGCAGAACCTCAATAGCGTTTCTCCGACGCTCAGCAAGAGTGAAATGGAAAAAACGCTGGTTGTTTTACTCCAGAATGCGTTAAAGCCGCTCGGGCTCCATGGGCGACTTTGGATTCTCAATTCGGCTTGGAAAACCTTGCAAGGTCTCGGCGAACATCCGGCCATGCGTCCCGGCTCGCCCCATCATTTGCCGACGGTCGCCTGCCCGGCCTTCGCGCTGCGCCGGCCCTTTCACTACAATCAAACGGAAAGCGATCCCTGCCCCAGCGAACAGTTTAATTACGCCAAACATATATGTCTGCCTGTCTCCAATGAGAATCAAGCTCTTGGAATCATATTTATTGGGAGCTACCAAGCAGCCCCTTGGGATGCCCAGGAGAGTCACGTTTTTGAAATGTTAGGCCAGGCCATTGGTCTTGCTCTACAGCGCAAAGCGTTATTTGAATCCCTGCAAGATAAAATCACGGAGCTTGATTCGTCGTTCGAGGTGGGAGCCACGGGAATGGCGACGTTTATTGGATCTACTCAAAGCATCGATGAAACGACCGTGCATATTCTTGACGGTGTGTTATCGATTTTAAAGGTCGATTGCGCTTCTCTGATGTTGTGGGATCCGGCGCGGAAACAGCTTCAGACTCAATGGGTGCGCGGGGGGGATTTTCGAATTCAAAGTGCCATGTCTCTTGAGATGGGGCAGGGGATGGCGGGATGGGCGCTGCACTCGGGTGAACCCTATTGGGCCGAATACGCGATGGGCGATCCGCATTATGTAAAAAGCGCTCGGCCCATTCAGTCGCTCCTCTGCGTTCCGGTCTACACGATGGACCGCCAGCCGCTCGGGGTTATCAACGCCGTTACACTTTCTACTCCAAGATCGTTTCTTTCGCGGGAAATTAATTTCCTTAAATGGTTCGGTCGCCAAGCGGCCTTGGCCATTGAAAATGCCCAGCTCCACCAACGCAGTCGCGACAACATTGACCAATTGCACGAACTGAATGCCATGAAATCGCATTTTTTGTCGCTCGTTAGTCATGATTTGCGGGGACCACTGACCGGTGTACGAGGATTTTGCGAAGTATTGAAACAGCTGTCGCTTGGCCCGTTAAATACTTCGCAAATGGAAATTCTCGATCACCTTGAACGTCAAGTAGACCTGCAAGAGCGTATGGTAGACGACTTGCTCGATTTTGCACGCATGGAAAAGGGGAAATTCTCCATCCACCCGACACCCTCGGACCTCGGGCAGGTGTTGGTCGAAGAAGTGGGCAAATCTCAATGCGATGCTCATGAGCGGCATATTCATTTGCGCCTTGAAGAGCCAATCCTGCCGCCGCTTATGATCGATGGCGGGCGAATACGGCAAGTGATCTGGAACCTAATTCACAACGCCATTAAGTTTACTCCTGAGGGGGGTCGGATAAACGTTCGTGCTAGGGTGGAAGGCAGTCAGGTGCGAGTTGATTTTGAGGATTCGGGTGTCGGGCTTTCGACCGAAACGCAGAATCATATTTTCGAAAAATTTTTCCAAGTATCGCCGGGGGGATCCAAGGGCGCGCAAGGTTTAGGATTGGGGCTCGCCATCTGCAAAGAAATTATTTTGGCCCATGGCGGTTCAATTAATGCCCATTCGGCGGGCTTGGGTCAAGGAACGACGATGTCCTTTCAATTACCCGTCAGTCAGTCGAGGTCGCAATCTTTGACTTTCCGGGCGGCGTAACTATAATATTTATATGCGGGTTCTGAATTTGTTGTTGATTTTCGCCTCGACGCTTTTCTTCTTGACTGGTTGTGAATCCGATCCCGTACCAACGGCTAGTTCCGCGATGCTCTCCTCGGAGGGCACGAAAACCGCTCCCGCCGATGCAATGATCGCTCCTCCCTCACACAGAAACGGGCTCGCGTTTCCTCGGCATTAACACGGCCGGATTTTGCAACAATCCTTCGGGCTATAATAAATAAACGTCGTCCGAAAGGAACTATCCAATGACCACATCCACTCCCGTACAATCGCTCATTACCCGACCCGCATGGCTCGCCTTGCAAGACCATTTTACCCAGATCGGCAAGATAACCCTCCGCGAGCTCTTTTCGACGGATCCAGCGCGCGGGACCCGCATGGCGATCGACGCCGTAGGTCTGTATTTTGATTATTCTAAACACCGAGTCAACGAGGAATCGTTGACGCTTTTAAGGCGGTTGGCCGAAGAGTCCGGGCTTACTGACCGAATCGGTGCGATGTTTCGTGGCGACAAAATTAACGCCACGGAAAAACGAGCTGTCCTCCATGTGGCACTTCGCATGCCCCGCGACGCCTCGATACTCGTCGATGGCCACAATGTCGTCACGGACGTTCATGCCATGCTCGATAAAATGGCCGGATTTTCGCGTCGCATCCGAAGCGGTGAATGGAAAGGCCATGGCGGTAAGTCGATTCGCCATATTGTCAATATCGGCATCGGGGGTTCCGATCTCGGACCGGTCATGGCGTATGAAGCGCTGCGGCACTTTGCCCAACGCGATTTGACCTTCCATTTTGTTTCCAATGTGGATGGCACTGACTTTGCTGAGGCGACGCGCAATCTGCCCGCCGACGAGACGTTGTTCATCGTCTCCTCCAAGACTTTTACGACTTTGGAAACCATGACCAACGCCAATACCGCCCGGGACTGGGCCCTTAAAACACTCAAGGATCCTGCCGCCATCGCCAAGCATTTCGTGGCCGTATCGACGAACGCCGCCGCGGTCTCCGCTTTTGGGATCGACACCGCCAACATGTTTGGCTTTTGGGATTGGGTCGGCGGCCGGTACTCGATGGATTCGGCGATCGGTCTGTCAACGATGATTGCCGTCGGCCCTGAACAATTTGGCGAGATGTTGGCCGGGTTCCACACGATGGACGAACATTTTCGCACGGCGCCCTTTGAACGCAATATTCCCGTTATCATGGGACTCTTGGGGGTTTGGTATAACAATTTCTTTGGCGCCGAAACCGTCGCCGTGCTTCCCTATGAGCAATACCTAAAACGTTTTCCTGCTTATCTCCAACAGTTGACCATGGAAAGCAACGGTAAACACGTGACGCTCGACGGAAATGAGGTCGCTTATCAAACGGGCCCCATTTATTGGGGGGAACCCGGCACGAACGGTCAGCACTCCTTTTATCAACTAATCCATCAAGGGACCAAGTTAATCCCTTGTGACTTCATTGCCTTCGCGCAGACCTTGAATCCTCTCGGTCGGCACCACGATTTGCTCATGGCCAATGTGTTCGCCCAAGCGGAGGCGCTTGCCTTCGGCAAAAGCGCCGCGGAAGTAGGGGAAGAAGGCACGCCCTCCTGGCTCGCCCCCCATCGAACATTCGAAGGAAATAGGCCTTCCAGCACGATCCTCTTGGACCGGCTCACCCCCAACGCCCTTGGAAAGCTCGTCGCACTCTACGAGCACATTGTCTTTACCCAGGGGGTCATCTGGAATATCGATTCATTCGATCAATGGGGTGTCGAACTCGGTAAAGTTCTCGCGGCAAAAATTGTGTCCGAACTCGAGGTTGCCAGCGGCACCTCATTACAACACGACAGTTCTACCAACACCTTGATCGGGCGTTTTCGCGCTACTAAAAACCGTTAGGGGCGAACGGGCATGATCTTCTCGTTTGTGGGGTTTTCAAGCAAGGATTCGTAACGGCGCGCAAGCGCTGGATAAAGATGTGGGGCACCCGTCACTTTGGAAATCATAAATCCGAGAAGTGATGTCAGCATCAAGGGTGGGAGCATCTGGTGATTGCCGGACATCTCAAATATGATGACAAACGTCGTGATCGGGGCTTGGATCGTTCCCGAGAGAAATGCCGCCATGCCGAGCAGCGCGCAACCCGCCGTCGGCACGCTAAGCCAATGACCCAGGCAAGCACCGATCGCCGCCCCAATCGATAAACAAGGCGCAAAAACCCCGCCCGCCATTCCCGACCAATAAGTTAACAGTGTCGCTATCATTTTAGTGGCCGGGTAAAACAGCGCCCACTCGCTGAAGTCTCCGCTCAACAGAGACTGAGCTACCTCATTGCCCGGACCGGAAACTCGAAGCTGGGTCGCATAAGCAAGTCCGGTCAACGCCGTCCCGAGAACGATCGTCGTCAGGTAACGCTGTCGACCGGCTTGCAAACGCGCGAAAAAGGCTTGCCCGCGCAAAAGGCCGATCGAAAAGAGTGAGCCCAAAAGGCCCCCCGCCAATCCGGTGAGGACCGTCGCAAACCAAGGAACTCCCGGAGGCTCGAGCAGTTTGCCGAAATAGCCATATTCCCCCGTCATGGATTTGGCCGACAAGGCGGCAATGATGATGGCCATTAAGACGAACTCTTTGATTCCGGCAAAATAATCGACCGTTAATTCTTCGATGGCAAACGTGACGCCTGCTAGCGGCGTATTAAAGGCGGCGGCCAGTCCCGCCGCACCGCCCGCCACGACAGCCGATCGCATATCGAATTCGATCCCAGTGATACGGCGAAATATGAGCAGAATGACTGTAAAAATGCAGACGCCGACATGCACAGTGGGGCCTTCGCGGCCCATCGAGGCCCCGGCGGCCAGTCCGATTAAGATCGCCACAATCTTCACCACGAGCGTGAGAGGGGAGTACAGAGGCCACAACCGTTTCTCCGTTGCGGGTTGCAGATTTTTCGCGGCAAAAATCGCCTGCGGAATTCCAGTTCCTGCTGCAAAGGGGGCGACGCGTTTGATCAGTTCAGCGGCCGCGAGGAAAAGCAGAGGCGTGGTAACCCAGCACCAAGCGCCGATGCTGGCAAAGTCGAAACGATGTTTGAGAACGAATTCGAAACTGCGCATGAACCAAACACAAGCAATTCCCGTCAAGCAGGCGGCAAAAAGAAAAGCAAAGAGCGTCACGCCGTAGCGATGCGCCATCAGCCTTCGCCAAAGCTTGATCAGAAGGTTTATGGCCAGGGCGGCTGCCTCTATTGCTGGCCGATGATCATTGTCCGGGTGCTCTCAGGAAGGAAAAAAACACTACCGCTCATCTATATTGACACCGAAACGTTCTGTCAATTCTCGGCCAATCGCCTCTTTAAAGATCGAGGCGAGACGTACCTTACCGCTGGAGTTTTGCTCTAGTCGGTAATCCCCCGGTTGCTTTTCCAAGACTTCGAGCGAGGTTTTGATTTGTTCGGTAACGGTTGCATGGAGGTTTTCGAGTTCGTCGCGTGACATATGTTTCAAATCGCCGAGCACATGCTCTTCATAAACGTCCATAAATGGCAGCAAGACACGGTTCAGATCTCGGTAGGCGTTGAGGAGAGTAATTTCCTGCTGGTGCTCTTGCTTGGCCATGCGTAACGCATGGTCAATTTCCTGGAGACCGCCCGGGCGAATCGAGATAAAGCGCTCGGTTCGGTCTCCTGTATAGATCGCTTCGAGGCGTTGGCAGAGCAACGCATATTGACCGCCCAGCATTTGAAACTGCTCTTCCATAACGGACCGCGAAAATCCACGGATTGTCGTCATTAATTTGTCATCAGCCAGTTGTTTGTATTCTTCTAAGTCCATCGTGGTTATTGACGTCGGCGGCCCGTGAAGCGCAGAAGGTAAAGAAATAAATTAACGAAGTCCAAATACAGTCTCAGCGCGCCATAGATTGGGCGACTGCTCGATTCGTCTCCATCGCTGGCCATCTGTTTTATTTTCTGGGCATCGTAGGCGGTTAACCCAACAAATAGGGCCACACCCGCATAGGAGATAGCCAAGCCGAGAGCAGAATTTTTCACGAAGATGTTGGCAATACTGGCTAGGACTAGTCCGATCACGCCCATGACGCACAAGCTACCGATACCGGTTAAATCTTTTTCCGTGGTCGAGCCGATAACAGCCATGCAACCGAACATTCCGGCGGCGACAAAAAATGTCGTCGCAATCGACGACGCCGTATAGAGGAGAAAAATAAACGACATCGTCAACCCGTTGAGGGCTGCGTAGCTCACAAATAAACCACTGGCGGCCGCGAGCGACAACGATGGCAGCGCGCGCGAAAGTCCGATAACCATGAACAGTTCGGCGATCATCAGGCCGTAAAAAACGATACGGTTGCCAATGATTAACGATAACAATGCGGGGCTTGAGGCCGTCATCATCGAGACGAGCCCGGTGACCACCATACCGACCGTCATCCACCCGTAGACCCGCGTGATAAAGCGCTGACTGTCAACTTCCGTACTAGATCGAATTAATTCCACCATAATGCTCCTTATATGCTCTACATGCTCTCGGTCATCTATCTAACGTCCACTCTATTTTACTGCATCTGTGAGCGATTTAGGCGTATCGACGATGCCGATGACCCGACTAGTGAGCCCGCGGAGATAAGTGTCGAATATCGAAGAGAGCCTCAAATAAGCGCCAGCTATCGCTGTCTCGAAATCGCCTGTCGAGATTAGCCGGACGGGCTTGAAAAAGCACCCGTAAGGTTCCGGAATCTTTTGCATCGATGACCATGCTCCCGTGGCCGTACTCATCCCAGCCCGGTCTCAGCGGGAGGATCGGATCGGAAACGTCGAGAAGGTGCAGCGACTCGTCAAAGAGCGCAAAGAAAAGTCGCTGGGCGGCCATGTATTGCCGACTGCGACGCTTTTCGAAGCCTACGGAAAGCAGGAGGTAGCGGCCGCCGGGCAAGGCAATTAGTTGAGCGCCCTCGAGTCCCCATTCATAATAGGGGTTGGCCGGATCGTGGGAGTTGTGCCATTGAACATCTTTGTCGCTGAGCAGGGGCCGCGACGCATTTTTGAAGGGGTCATCCCAATCACCCGGACCGATGGCCAGGAAAATGCAGGGATCGGGCCGGTCCTCCCGTCCCCCGTCGCGGGAAAAACCAGAGTAAACGATTGCTCGCCGGCGCCGACCCCGGCGGTCGGGCGTCAGTTCGCAAGCATCCGCATCGTACACGCCGGCCTGTTGCGTTCCAGGAATCGACTGCAGAGCGGTATTTTTCCATTTAAAATGGTGTCCGTCATCGGATACGAAATGTTCGATGGTCCCACCTAGCTGGTAATAAGTTGTTTGGGCAAAGAGGTGAAGCTGATTATTTTCCGCGACGACGCTGGGCGCCTCGTAAATTCCTTTGGGAAATTCGCCTTGCAAAATGGGTGGGTTAACTTCGTTATAAGGGCCGGCCTCCTGTGGCGACACGAGATGAAACATAATGCTCCGCCGCTGCGGCCTGTGCCCGGGAGGGGGATTGGACAGGTCTCTCATCTCATGTCCGGTTCCGAAGATATGCCATTGCCCGCCGAAATAAACACGCACGGCATCCTTATGAGTGGTCGTGCGTTTCGGGATGGCCAGCGGACCCCCCTCAAAGCCGCTCGATAAGAGCGTAGGAAAATTGGCCCGGTTTGCCGCCTTCGCCGCCGGCGCGACGCCCGCCGCGAACGGAGACGATAAGCCAGTCGCCGAAAGCGTGGAAACCCGAATGCGCATTTCTGTCAAATAGGACTCCCCGGGACCAATCGTCGGAATCTTCGCGTCCAGCGGGGCCCCAGTTCCCAGCGCGTTAATGCTGCTGATTTGAGGCTCGAGACAAACCACATTTTTATTGCCGCCCGGCCGGAAGATCGTGAACTCGTCATAGCCTTTCACAACGTCGACCTCGATATAAATGTCGCGGAACCAATCCTTCAGCGTCACCACAGGGTAATCTCCCGGCGGCGTAGCGATCAAACCCGCGTAGGTATCGTCATACGGCGTATTGCCGAGGCGCCGCCCGTTCCGAAAGTAATGCCGCGAAAATGCCGGGATCGGCAACGCCGGGATGTAAGGGACGGGAATCATTTGTAATCGGGGGATGGTTTTCTTCCATGTCAGACGGTGTGCGCGCGCCGGAATCGTTACCTCGGCAAAGGCATGTTTTTTGTGATCGAGAAGAAACCAGGGATGGACGGCCGCAAGAACGGGTAAGCGATTGTCCGTTGTCCCCAAATGAGTGACTTTCGACGCGATCGTCAATAAATTCCCTTGCAGTCGATACGTTAACACGGTTCGCGCGGGACCAAAGATACTCTGGACCTGAGGGTCGTCGGTGTAATCTTTCGCATCAATCCACGTCGACAGCTCAAAACTTGTTCGGTCAATTCGGCTCGCGGCCAAGTCGACGTGCCAACCCACTGTCATCAGGCCGTGCAGCGCATGGCCATGACCATCGTTGCGCACGCCCCGCACGTTCATCAAATTGACATGTTGCCCTCTAAAAGAAGCACGGCCATCTTTGATTCGATTAATCCAAGGACCGAGGTAAGGTGCCGAGCCGTTTTCTGCAGGGTTTTCTTCCGGATTGTACAGAATGGCTTTGACGATCCCATCGATGCGGGCGGTCATCGCTTTGAGCGTTCCACGACCTGCTAAGATCTCGACCGTCGTGCCCGCTTCTTCATCGACGAGACGATACACATCCTCGCCCAGCGCATCCGCGTAACATTCAATCCGGCGAGGACCGTCCATTTGCAAAACGGCTGGAGCCGGCCGGCGCCATACCACCGCGGCGCCCGCGGCAGGGGAATCCAATTCAATTTTAGCTTGCAGTCCCGTCGATTGCCGCCAAGACTGAGCAATACTTTTGGCAAAATCGGGTCGAGCTAAAACCTCCCGCTTCACGAGCAAACAGAGCGGGCCCGCCCCTCCACCCCCGATCATTCGCGCGCCGGCCGCGTCCCCGGCTCGCTCAAGAACAAGCTCCCGAAGCTCGTCTAATGCTGGAAACCGTTCCGTGCGTTTGGGCGCCTTATTTAGACCGCTGATTTGATAAGGCCCCTTCATAGACATGGCCTCACCGGACTCATTGACAAGCCGCACGGCTGCGGCGAGGTTGTTCTTCTCTAATGCTTCGAGAAAGGCCGTCGTTCGATCGTTCTCCTTGAAAAGATATTCAGCCCGGCGCGCCAACACGGGCTCACTCTTCATTAACGCTGGCGCAAGGGTGCGCCATTGCGCGGATGTAAATTCATGGACGTTAGATCGTTGGCTGCCACCGGCTCCATTTTTATTCCAGAGCGCGTTCATTACCGCCGGAAGCCGGCTCAGTTCATCGACCCGTGTTTCATAATCTGTTTCGGCCAGGGACCGATTCAGGCCTGAGAGCACGACCGCTAGCTTGTATCCCGCGCGCTCAAAGCCGGAAAGATCAAGCAGTCGAAGGTCGGTGTAATTGCCGTGATTGATTAAGATGGCTTGCCCCTCGCGAGCACCAAGGATCGCCACTTGATCCATATATCCAGACCGGCCCTTCGTAATAAAGGGGGAATAATCTTGATGTTCTCCGGCCCTGGCGATGTCGGCCAGTAGAAAAATATCCGTCGGCAGTATTTCCCAATCAAATAAAGCGTTACAGGCCAGGGTCAATGCAACAAGAAAGGCCGCGGAACTGGATTGGCCCGCGCCCAATGGGATATTGCCTTCGATCGCAAACTCGGCGCCGGTGAGCGGAAGACCTGAACGGAGGTCATCATGACCTTGGCGTGCCGAGTAAAGAAAGGCGAGTACGCTCCTCACCCATGGCACAAGTGGTTGTCCGTAGACTTCGGTCAGACGGCCGAGAGACGCCTCCCTCGCCAGTCCGTCCAAATCGTCAAGACTGAAAGAAAAAGTTTCCTTTAAATTAACAGAAATGAATTTAATCGCGCGATCGCTTCGGCGGCGCGCGGCGACGAGGACGTTTTTATTGGAAGCCCAGGCAATCGTGTAACTGCTGGCGACTCCCTTCTGCGGCAAGGGGGGATAATCCTCATGATCGCCCAGTAACGTGTTGCGGCCCGGAGCCTTAACAATCAACTCAGGAGCTTGCTCAAAATAGTTGTTAAAGACCGCCGTCAGTGAACGAATCCGATGGTCGTCAGGCAATTGATCTTCCCGGCGACGAGCGGATCGTCCCACGGGGGATGGAGACGCGGCTGAGGATTCGACTTGAATCTCACCGACAATTTCCCGATAGCCCGCAAATTGCGCCGATACAAGGTATCCCATATGGGGCTTTAATGTTTTCGGAAAGCGAATTTTCCGCAAGGCGGTTGAAAGCGCGACCGGTTCGAGAAAGTCGGCGTCCCAGGGCAATTCAACAATCGCTGACTCGGGAATAAAATAATCGGTTCCCGATTGCTCTTCAGCCCGGCGAATCATATTCTTCCAGCGATTCGATTGAAGTTTAACAGCCGTTGCCGGTGTTTCGGTTTCGCTCGAGTCCGATGCTTTTTTGATTGAAGCGAAAACATCCTCGCTCTCGCGGCGTAACAGGGCGCCGTATCGGGACTTGTTGTTACTGGAGCGTTCAAACTTCCAAACAGGGATCCACTGCCCCTCGACTTGGGTTTCTTTTTGAGCGACCATGAAGGGTATCGGCTCCGTACCCGCCAGGCTTCCGAGAGTGACGATCTGCAAACTGGCGTGCCCCAGATTGCAGCGTTCATCGACCTCCGGTATCAATCCATAATCAATGCTTTCGTAAAGCAGACGATTTTTTTCTTGGTATTCAATGACATTGCCCATACGGCGCGTCGCGACCTTGGGGATGAGGAGGAGGCTAATGTGGGCGCGTCCGGGAACGGGCGGCTCTTCGCTCAATACATGCTCGCCAACGAAGTAGGGGTCGCCGACGGGGT
>JBBQYF010000059.1:0-13793 GCA_038208955.1 Elusimicrobiota bacterium | reverse complement strand
CCGATATTATTGGTACTCAAAGCCTAACGCGCCTCGCCCAGATGGGATTTCCTGATGACCTTGGTCAAGATATTCGACTGGTCATGCAAAAAGCAAATGAACTTTTCGCAGACGATAAAAAGAATACCTTTAGGATGGAGTATTTCAGACCTGAGCATGCAACAAACGGCCCCGATCTTCAGAAGTTGCCTGCTACTCTCTTGATAAAGGATGGTCTGGCGCATGCGGCCGCGGAGCGTGTATTTAAAGAAAGCTCATCACGGGACAATATCAGCAACGTCGGGCTCTTCAAGGCGGAAGTTATGGAGGAAGAAACAGGGAGCCGTATTGTCGTTCCTCTTTCGGTGGCAAAGCCCGGTGCCGTGGCTATTCTTTTTACCTCCCAATTTGTGGCGTTCTCGGGAGCCGAGGAATGCTTTGTCGATCTGATCATACGGCTCGACCGCACACGGTTTTATCCTGTGGTTGTACTTCCCTTAAGAGGGGTATTCTCTGAAAAACTGGAAAAGGAAGGCATTCAAGTTTTAATCACGAATCTTCCGTTGGTAGATGCACGGCCTTTTCTATTGCGCTATTGGCTCGAGGTTTTTAAGATCTTTAATATCCAGCTTATTCATATTAATGTTGCTGCGGGTATCACATTGATCCACGCCGCGTCGCAAATCGGTATTCCCCTTATCAGTCATATTCGGTCTTTTATGGGGATAGAAGCTCCGCCGTTACTTCAATATTCGGCGCGCATCCTGACCGTTTCGAAAACTGTACGCTTAGATTTGCTCCGCTCAAACATCGATCCAGCGAAGGTCGTAGCCATATATGACGGACAACGGCTAGAGGCGTTTAATCCTGCCAATTTTGACAAACGTGCACTTCGCGCGGCCGCTGGATTTGAGGGGCAAGATAAAATCCTTTGTTTGATCGCCCGAATTTGCCCACAGAAACGACAGGATTTTTTGATTGAAGCGCTTCCTCAGATCGTTAAGCGACTACCAAATCTTAAGGTTCTCCTCGTCGGTGAAACTTACGCGACGGATGCCAATTTTCTCACGAAACTTCAGAAAAGAATTGCGGAGCTCGAACTCACACCGTTTATACGCTTTTGGGGGTTCGAACGTGATATTGCAAAAATCCATTCCTTATCTGATGCATTGATTCTTTGCACTCAAAACGAACCCTTTGGACATTGCATATTGGAAGCCATGGCGATGGAACTGCCTGTGATAGCTCCTTCCTCGGGCGGACATACGGAGATTTTGACCCACAATCTAAATGCGCTTCTTTATCCCTCCGATAGCCTCCACGAGTTTGCCCACGAGGTCGAACGACTGCTACAGGATGATGCCTTGCGCAGCGCGCTCGCCCAAGAAGCCAAAAAGACTATTCAAGGACTAAGCATGGACGCCCACGTTAAAGCGGTATGTGACGTGTACGACGAAATCCTTCCTAAGGCGGGGGTACACCCGTAACACCCGCGTAATCATTAATTTACCTCGATTTAACATCTCAAACATCTTTACGTAACAGGCGCAGGTTATCCTTCGTAGTGTCATTACATATATGAAACACCCTCAGCCTAACGAGGGAAAGCAGCGTACTTGAAACTCATAAACCGAGACGAACGCGCGCTTTAAATAGCTAAAGGAGATACACATGAAATTATCAAAGTTGAAGTTGCTAGCGTTGGTGGTAGGAGTGGCGAACGTACAGCAGACAGCAATGGCCTTCCTCTCGAGCGCTTCAGCACCCGTTAGCGGCAGTGCCACTAACAACAACGCGGCTAATGGCGATAATGGTACGGGCGGCTCGGCTTTTGATCGCGGGTTGATCGGTAGCGGAAATGGTTGGACAACCGGTGCGGCTCCGTCCCCGACCGCAAAAACGGCGCCCATCCAACCCGCCTATGCGGGAATGGTCAACCTCGGTTCGATCTCACAAGGAGTAAAAAATGCCGCATGGCAGGCTTATCTCAACGGCAATAACTTTAATGACGCTTACGATGCAGGATTACAAGTGCTAAAAAATGAGGGATATGATGTTAATAATCCCTCCGTAAAGGTCGCGTTCAATTCGATGTTGGCTGCATTTATTCGGACCGCTTCAGCCAACTTTATTAAATATGGATCAATTACAGTTCCCGCTTGGGCCGAGATGCTCGGTGGAATTGCTGGGGTTTTTATGGTTCCGGGACAAGCCTGCCTAATAATGCATATCAACTGCCCTCGTTCAGGTGTCGTTTACTAGAATCTAAACAGAAATTACAGAATTTTCAAAAATGGTCGCCCAAACGGGCGGCCTTTTTGTTGGCCTAAAGGTAAAATTATTGGGTCCTTTAGACCCGGGAATTTACCTTTCGCTCTATTTTTATCTTCGTTTAAGCTAGGTAACGTTAAGCAATAATGACCTTAAGCTATAAGAAAAATAATGCGGTTCTAGGGATGTTGTTGATCTCATTGATTGTCGCGAAACCCAACCCTAGTTATGGGGACTCTTTCAGTGATATCCCGAAAAGGCCCCTGACAATGGATTTATTTCAGGGCCAAGCGCTATCTCCCGTCTCCACATTTAATCGCGACGATCCGAAAAACCCTCTCTATAAACACCCGCGCTTAATCGCTTATTCTATTCGCAATCACGAAATGGACACCGAGGGTCTTTCTAGCGCACCGCAGCTGCAAAAGTACCTATCTGATTTTCAACAAGGCGAATGGGCTTATTTTGCCGGCAAGCTCGATAACGCGGATCACTTCATCAACTCTCTTCTATTCGGAGACCCGCAATATGCTCACATTGTGGGATTGCAAAAGTTCCATGAAGCCCATATACAAACCCCATTCGTAACCGAGCTCTTTTTGGAGGCCAGTCTCCTTCAACGCAAAATCATCGTCATTCGGGAATCGGTGACTCGATTGGAAAACGTGGCCGGTCCGTCGACCACCTTTAAATCGGACTTGGAGAAAATATTTCTTTCGCTCTCCCCTCCGGACCTATTAGCCTTGTTTGGATATATTCGCGCACCCATGCTCCGCCGCGCATGCGACCTGCGAAGGTCTTGGGATCAAAATGGCCACGCGTTGAAATCGCCTATTAAGCAGGCGATGTGGATTCGCCTTAAACTTATCCTGACGGGATTTAACAATCAGCTGCCGAAGCTCGACGATACCCAAATTCTGGAGAAGGCCATCATCCAATTTGCCAATAAGATTGTAGCCATCACCGGTATGATAACCTTTCAAAAAGAATCAGACATGATTTTTCGGAAGTTGCTTAAAAATAACTATTACGTTCCGAAATACGACGATTCACTTTTGGATTCGTTAAATGCCGAGGCCCGAGTGACAGCGGCACTCGTTAGTCATTATCAAGGCGCGGAAGCATTGTGGGTAGAAGATATTCTGGCCAAGCGTTGGGAAGCAAATCCCGCAATGGCTATCGAGTTTTTGAAGGAGTTCTTGAAAAAAGAACCTTTTCCTAAATATCTCTATCCAAAAGACTATATTCGACAAGCGGAGGATTTAAAGCGCTGGACAGAGTGGGAATTGCGTAAGCCAGGGCCAACCCCATTTAACCCCTTTTCTCCGATGGCGATGATTCCCAAAACGGCGGCGGCGATAAAATTTGAAACTTATCGACAGATCCTCCAAAAAGCCACGAATCGTCAAGAAAAAACATATATTTCCGCCAAAATGAAAGAAATCATCGGATATGAAGTCCCTAAAGATCCAGCCGAGGTCGATCCATTCGAAAAATATATCGTCCTTCTGTCGAATAGCTATCGCAGGGCTTGTGTGGGGGTCAAAGAGCGGGAAGCTTTTACTTCTTTTGTGAAGGTCAATACAAAACGAGCGAGAGAAGTGTTGGCTCAGAACTTTGCATTGGCGCACACAGCCGTTTTCTGGTTCGGCCGATGGTGGACCAACCGAGGAGTTCTTAGTTTGGCGCGGTGGATTTTGCGTGGGCGAGCTAATCGGTGGATGGAAGAAATGGCTGACGAATTCTACTTGGGTTGGCGTAACACTTCCAGAAACCGCCGATTGGAATCCCCCATGGCTTCGGACTATGCAAGACAGCGTCTTTTTTCGATGCATGGCGAATCCAACTTAGCCAAATTTCCCTGGGGATTAATCGGGATGAGCCCGGGCAAAGGATGGAAGAATGGCAGAGGATGGTTTTCACAGGCCTTTGCCCGCGCGGGATGACCGACGTTCCCGGCGGACATTAGTGGATAATGACGAGCTTCCCGTTGACTTTGTTACCCGCGCCATCGGTGATAAGGTAGCGATAAAGGCCGGAGGCGAATTTGTCGCCAGATTCATTCTTGAGATCCCAGTGCACCGATCCACTGCGAGCCGAGCCGAGAGCGTCGTGATGTGCCTTCCTGAGACCGGAAAGAATTCAACTTGGCTCGCGAGGGAAGCTCGGGCGGCGCGAAAAGGATTCGGGAATACCCGCAGACCGTTGACGTTTGTCGTAATGAGTGTAATGGTTGCCGAGGCTGTTGACGACGTGTTTCCGCTTGCATCCCCCGTGAACACACCAATCGTATAGCTCCCCGCATTTAGGCTTAACGCGCTGAGATTCAGGCTGGGCGAAGCCGTCACCAATAGATCGATCCGGATGAGCTTGCCTGCCCTTGGCTGCTGCCGCGCGCAAAAAATCCAGTTATAGACAACCGACGAACCGGCATAGAAACAGTTAAAGTTTACGGTTGCATCGAGTGGGATAGCCGTTGGCAGGCTCGTCAAGTCCCGTATTGGAAAAGCGCCCGTCGGGGGAATCCCAGGATGGCCCGGTGCCGTTGGGCTTGAAATCACGATCAATAACGCCCATGCCGACCTCGTAGAAATCGAGACTACTCCACTAACGGTGTTGACGACGTCGCACCGACCTGCAACCGGGTCAATGACGTGCCAAAAATTTCTCCTTGAAATCCGCCGCCATGTCCGCTACACCTGTGAGTCCCCCGGGAAGGGACGGCAGCGTTGGACCGCGACATCGTGGGACGCCTGATGCAAATCCCAAAAAATAACTTAGGAGTCTTTCAAATGTTATCGACGCGTTATCGCTCAGCTCTATCGTTTTGCCTATGCGTCGGATTATCCGTGGGATCTTCCGCGGTCGCGCCGCTGGGCGCCTCGCCGATGACGGCCTTAATCAGTCCTGAGCATGTGACGGCGATCTACCAAAATCTTGTGCAAAACCATTGGGTGCCCGACACCGGACTTTTTCTCAGTTTTCCCGACTCGCTGGATAAAAAATTATCGCAACAGGCGTCGGTCTATGAGCAGTCCGTCGTGGGTCTGTTGTTGCTGCGGTTGGGCGACACGGACCGGGCGCGGGGCATTTTTCGTTTTTTTAAGAAAACGTGGGACGCCGCGGCGCAACGCTCCGACCGCAAAGGTGTCCGTGGGCTGAGCAATTTCTATAACGCCAATTTTGGAACGGACGGCATTGAAAAAACGGTGCACGTCGGTCCGAACGCTTGGGCGGGTCTTTTCGCGGCGCGCCTCGCCAACCTCACCCATGACGCCGAAGCTCGCCAGTGGGCCTTGGACGTGGCTTATTGGATCACGAATACGGTGCGACATGACGAAGGCGCGGTCGCCATGGGGGTCAAAGATGAACCCGGACAAGCTCCCTGGACGCGGATTTTCTCGACGGAGAAAATATCAGCTACTACGCCATGCTGACGGAGCTTCTGCGCTCCACGGATTTGTCGCGCGACGAACGCATCTCCTTAACGCGTGAACGCGACCACGTGGAGAGCTGGCTCGTGAATCGAATGATCGACCGAAAGACGCTCGTTGTTTATCGCGGCATCAATCCACAAGGTGTCGACCGGATCGCCGCGCTAGACACCGTGACATGGCTTATTTCGGCGATCGGCCCGCGGCGCCTGGAACATCTGGGCATCGATCCCGGTCGGCTGATGCAGGTCGCCGAGCAATCCTTCGAATGCACAGTAGCCGGTCAACGGGGAGTCGATTCGACCGACCGACATGAAGCGGATTTTGTATTTATGCATTCCCGGCCCGGCACGTCTTCGGCTCGGCCCAATAAGGACAACCATCGCCTGATTTGGTACGAAGGGCTGGGCCAATACATTCTGACGCTCGGGACGATCAGCGAGTACTACCAAAAGGGAAACCGCCCGCGCGAAGCTGCCGCTGCTCTGGCCAAAGCGGACCGCTTGACCGCTGCCTTCGATGGAGCCGCATTGCGCAATTATCCTCAGGGTTCGGCGTACGCCTACGCGACCGCCGGGCCATTTTTCCGGGACGGTTGGGCGACACAGGCGGAAAGCGCCACGGGTCCGGCTTCGTCGCTGATTGCCGCAACATGGCGATGCCTGGCCGGGTTAGGCATCGATCCGCTGGCGGGCCGCGAGCTCGCGTCCATCGCCGCCATTCCGGTTTCCTTGCCTCAACATATCGCCGTGAACCGACGGACAGTGGCGATTTTATACGGCAATTCCGAGGAAATGATCGGCCATGCCTGGGGTGCGCTGGAAGGGCGCCGCATGGATGAAGCCATTGAGCAAGCAAAAGCCACGATCCAGGAATGGGCGGGCTGGGCGCAGAAACTCGAAGAACAAAAACAACGCAGCGAAGGTCGCTTGATGGAATACGAGGGAACGGCTCAGTCGCAGCACGCGATCTGCGCTTACTGGGCTTTAAACGACGTTGGCGGTGCTTATTTTATTTTAGGCAAGGCCCTGGACTCCCAAGGCCGGTATGACGAAGCGGCCCAAGCGTTTCGGCAAGTCGCTATGCATTACCCCCTGGCTCAAGTGTGGGACCCTCATGGCTGGTTTTGGTCGCCGATGGAGGCGATTGCGAGCGATTTTGTCAGTCACGATCCTGGGCATTACGGCAATGTTATTCCGGAGGTACTGGCGGAAGGCGCATCAACCGGCAAGCGACCCAATTAAACGGGGCGAACTACTCTTCTTCCCGCAGACGAGCGCGGTAGGCGGCGTCCTGATCCAGCACTTGGACGCGCGGCGTCACAACCACATAGGGAATTCCTCGATCCTTTAATTCTCCGGCGATCTCTTCGGTATGAAACCCGCCCGTCACGAGCGCGGTTAAGCCGTAGCTGTTCCCCATTTTGCTAAGCAGATTATCGGCCATTGCCTTGCTGCGCGCTTCGGCGGCGCTGTAATATTCTTCCGCCGAGGCGAGCGTGCTTTTAAAAACGGGTGGCCCGCTCGGATTGAGCGACCGGGATGTAAGGTATTCCTTGTATTCCTGCGGCTGCAAGTGCAAGAGCAAGAGCTTCGTTAGAAGATCGAAATGTTTTTCCAGCCCGCTTGAGGTTCCCCCCGCCATCGTGCCTTTCACGCCGCGCAAATACTGAAGCGCCTCCTGCTGCTGACGGTCCACTATCTTGGCGGCGTGCCAGTTTTTTCGGTAAAGGTCGGGATCATCGACGCCCCACAAATGGACGGGCGAAAGCGACACGGGAGTCGGGTTGGGCTGTCGGGAAATCCAGGATTTAACGTGATACCACAACACGGACGTTTGCTGATCCCAATCGGCGGCTGATTCGGTGGCGGCGAGTTCGGCGCCGGTGAGATAGGCCTTATGCAAGAGCATCGCTTCGAATTCATGTCGAACAAACCCCGGCAGACTTCGCAGGAGCGAAACATCTCCCTCCCCTGAGGCCCCTTCCACGCAGACCAAGAGCATCCCGCGTTTATTGGTTCTCAAGAGACGATACAGAATGGCGGCAATGTTTTTTTGGACTCCCACATTGGCGTGCAAATCCTGGATGAGCACGACAGTTTGGTGCTGATGGGACGCTTTGCCGGGGTTGAAATCGGTAATATTTCCAAGCCGTACCGGAACGGCAAAAGGGGGTTGCGGCGCATCCGCGGCGCGTGCAGGGATAGCGCCGGCCGCGAGGATCAACATCAGAAAAGCAATAAACCGCTTCATGGATGCACTAGTTTATCAAATCGCCGTTATTTGAGGCGGCGCGATTGGCAAAGCTGGCAACGTCCGAAAATCTCGTGGCGGTGCCAGAGGGGAACGAAATGAAGCGTCCGGCAGGTCTTTTCCTGAATGCGCTCCACCGCCGGCCATTGCACCTCCCGGATGCTTCCGCACTCGACACAGATTAAATGGTCATGGTGGGGACGCTCATGCTTGATTTCATATTTGGGAAGGCCGTGGAACGAGGTCACGCGTTCCACGAGCCGACATTCCTCGAGCATCTTTATCGTCCGGAAAACGGTGACTTTGCCGATTCCTTGGCTTTTGAGCGCCTGGTATACGTCGTCTTGCGTGACGTGTTCCTCCGCGCTCAGCAAGTGATCAACGATGCGTTCGCGTTGCTTGGTCATCCGCTGGCCTTGTTCGGAAAGGTACTTTTGAAACACTTCGCGGATGCGCGTGGCATAGCCTTGGCGCCCGGCCGTCCAAGCGGGAAAGAAAACCAGTTCCTTCGTCACCCTGGAGCCGTGCCGTTTTCTTGGCGGACAATGCCGACGAGCTGGGCGATATCGTCAATATCGTAGTCCGCGCCGGAATGCTCAGTGCCCACGGTATCCCCATAGCGAGCGAAGACGGTTTTAAGTCCTACGCCTTTCGCGCCGACCATATCACGTTCCGGCCAGTCCCCGATCATCAGCGCCTCCGAGGCGGTGACACCCAGCCGCTCCATCGCCATTTGAAAGGGTTTGGCATGGGGCTTTTTAAACCCGGAATCATCAGACGTCACGACGACATCAAAATAATGTTGCAATCCCAGGCCGCAGATTCTAAGCCATACCGGCAACCTCGGCGCGTCCGACACGACCGCCATCTTAATTCCCATCTTGGTCAGTCCGGTTAAAGCGAGCTTGACGTGCGGATAGAGTGCGAGCGTTCCTTCTTTGGCGCGCCGGTATCCGATAATCCCCGACGCCATGATCTTGTAATCAATTTTGCCAAACTCGTTGGTCAAAACTTTGTCGAAAATTTGCTGGTCCTCGATGCCCTCGGCCGTGTAAACGTGATAAATTTTATCGATCATCTCTTTCTTGGCCACGGTCAGTCCCGCATCGATCATCGCATCCACGGCGGATTCCACGGCGGCGCGTTTCATGCGCATGAAATCCATTAACGTATTGTCAAAATCAAAAATGACGGCGCGAATCATGAAGGCTCCGGCGTGGCCCGGGACGCCGTGTGCTTAACTGACATACTTTCCGATCAACGGACTCAATGTCTTTTTAATCTTGGCCGGAATCAACCGACGGTCGGTAATGATGGCGAACTTGAGCGCTTCCATACAATCGCATTGGGGCTGCTCTGGGATTTGCGGCAGCAAGGCTTTTAACATTTTTTTGACGTTTGCCGTGTTGGCATTCAAGTTTCCGATAACCATTTCCAGGGTGACGGGTTCTTCTTTCCAGACGTCATAATCCGTCACCAAGGCAACGGACGCGTAGGCAATCTCGGCTTCGCGAGCCAGTTTAAACTCCGGGGCATTAGTCATACCAATCACGGAAAAACCCATCGACCGGTAGACCTGCGACTCCGCGCGCGTGGAGAATTGAGGACCCTCGATGCAAACATACGACCCCCCCTGGTGGGTACGAAACCCAAGCGTCGTGGCCGTCTCGTACATTAATTTCGACAGTTCCGGGCAGTATGGATTCGCCACGCCAACATGCGCCACAATGCCTTTTTCGAAAAAAGTCGACGGCCGCGATTTGGTCCGATCAAAAATCTGGTCCGGGAATACCATGTCGCGGGGACGCAGTTCCTCGGCCAAGCTCCCGCAGGCGGACACCGACACGATCGACTGAACCCCCAGGGTTTTCAACGCGTAAATATTGGCCCGGTGATTCACTTCACTGGGGTTAATCCGATGACCCCGGCCGTGGCGTGGCAGAAAAACGATTTGACGTCCGTCCAGTTCACCCAAAATGAGCGCATCCGACGGTTCTCCGAAGGGCGTTTTGATCCGCCGCTCGCGCACGTTTTTTAAATCCTCCATTGCGTAAAGGCCGCTGCCTCCGATGACAGCAACGGACACCTTTGTTTTTACAGCACCCTTTTTAACCATGACTTTTTTTAACCTCCACGACTATCCATTTAAAGGGCGGCTCTTCTTTGCGACCGGCGACGGCCGAGGCGATAACGGTCCAGGGTCCCTCTCCCATCGGAAAGGTGCCGTCTCCTTCGGCTAACCATTCCACGTTGCCGGCTCGAAGCCAAAGTGTTTTCAAGCTGCGCGGACGCGCCGAGCGAATACTATCGACTTCCGTGAGCTCAAAGAGTGGACAAGGAAATCCCGGCCCAAACGGTTCCAAGAGCTGTACTTGGGTCCACCAATTGGAATCGGCTTCGCAGAGCCGCAGCGTCGCGTCGGAGGTTGTCGAGCGGTCGATCATGGGCCGGCGCACGGGACCAAATTCGAGAAATCGTTCTTTTAATGCTTTGAAGTCGGTGCTTCTAACGGTCAGCCCAACCGCCCCCTGGTGGCCGCCGAATTTTACGAGCAAATCTTGATGCGTTTCGACCCAAGCGAATAAATCGTATTCGGGGGTGCCTCGACCCGAGCCAACGGCTTCTTCCCCCTGATGAACAAAAAGGAAAACCGGTTTCCCATACTTTGCCGCCAACGCGCCGGCGGCTAGCCCCGTTACAGAGGGTTCCAAGTCGCGACCGATCGCCAGAAGGACGGCATCGGAGTCGACCGAACATTGTTCAAGAACAACGCGCTCGAAATGTTCGAGGCTTGTCTTTTGAGCGGAGCGACGCTGCGTGTTCAGCTCGAGCAGGGCATCGATGCATTCGCGCGCGCGCCCCACGTCCTCTGTCAACAGTAAATCCGATGCCCAGCCGGGTTGGCGGAGCCGTCCGGCGGCATTAAGCATGGGGATAATCTGCCAGGTGGCCTCGCGAACCGAAACTGAAACGCCCCGGGGCATCAACCGGAAAAACCGCATCAGCGACTCGAGGCCGGCCTTTCGGGTTTGCGCCAGCCGGCGCAGACCATGCCAAACCAAGACGCGGTTTTCGCCGAAAACATCCACACGGTCGGCCAAAATACCAAGACAAAGCAGATCGACGTGGTCGAAGAGAAAATAATGCAATCGCTCCGGGTCGTCAAGGCCTAGGAAGGAATTCCAGAGCCCATGCGCGAGCTTGAAGGCCATGACGCAGCCGGCCGGCGTTTCACAATAGGTCGTTCCTTCGACGGGGGTGTTGACGGCGGGATGGATCCAGGCAAAAGCAGGCGGGCGAACCCCCGTCATCCGGTGGTGGTCGGCGACGATGACGTCCACCCCTTGATCGGCCAGCCAGCGCAATTCGGTATCCTCCCCCGTTCCGCAGTCGACAAAAATTAAGATCTTGGCCCCTTGCGCGAGCAGCGTCTCAAGAACCGGTCGCTCAACCCCGCGACCGGCCACGGGGCTTCCCCAGGCGAGTTTCGCCCCGAGCGTGCGCAGGCTGCGCACGAGAATCGCAAGCCCCGTCAGTCCGTCGACATCTCGGTCGGCATAGAGGGTGATCAACTCTTCTTTTTCAATCGCTTCGCGCAGCCGGCGTACCGCGATGGCCACGCCTGGAAAAATATCCGGGGAGGCTAAATCGTCAAGAGAAGGCGCCAAGAACCGACGCCGTTCCTCGGTCGTACGAACACCCCGGTTATGCAGAAGCGACAGCAGGGAGGGATGAAGCGCGACGGCGTTTTGATCGGGGGCGAGTAAGCTCGTCATACTTTTGGACCGGAGAGCGGGGACGCCGAGCCGACTTCCGAGGCGGCGCCGATCCGCGCGCGCGGCAAGATAAAGCGGAAATCCGCGCCTTTGCCCGCATCGGAGTCGACCCACACCTTGCCGCGATGGCTTTCGATGATCGATCGTACGATCGCGAGACCCAACCCCGTTCCCTTCGTGGGGTAGCCTCCCCCCACTTTAATCTGGTAAAACTTTTCGAAAATGTGATCTTGTTCGGCTTTCGCGATTCCCGAACCGGTATCCTTGACGAATGTCACGACAAAATCACCTTTGTCGAGACAGCCGATCGTGATGCCGCCTTTGGTCGTGAAGCGCAGCGCGTTGGAAAGAAGATTGTCGAGGACCTGCGTGAGACGATCGGGGTCGGCTAGAACCGGGGGAATAGCCTCGGGCAATTCCAACGTGAGCGTCAGGTTTTGGGTTTTGAATTGCGGCGCAAAACCGGCGGTAACCCGCCGGATTAAATCGCCCAACGCGATCGGCCGGAGCTGCATTTTAATCTGCCCCGCTTCGATCCGCGAAATATCTAGCAGATCGGAGACCAGGAGCGTCAAGCGATCGATCGCGCGATCGGAGGTCTCAAGAAAATGGCGCTGCTGGTCGTTCAACGGCCCGGTTTCTTCATTCAGCACGATCGACACAAATCCCTTAATCGTAGTCAGCGGCGTGCGTAGTTCGTGACTGACCATCGTGATGAATTCATTTTTCATCCGATTGATTTGCTCGAGCTTGTCATTGGCCGAGCGAAGCCCTTCGTAGAGTCGAGAGCGTTCAATGACGATCGCTACTTGTCCCCCGATTAGCCCCAGCATGCGCTGATATTCGGCGGTAAACGTCTGCGGTCGCCGGCTCCCCAAAACCATCACGCCAATACTCCCCTGATCGACCACGAGCGGTATAAAGATCAAACTCTCGAGATTTAAAAGACGCACGAGATCGTTGTCGAGCGGCCAGGTCTCCGGATTATTTTTTTGAACGTGCCGCGGTGCGCCGTCCCGGTAGGCCTCGGCCACCAGCACTTTTTCCGTCGGACCGACGCCGAGAGTCGCGGCATCAAACGTGAAGGTTGATTCCCAATCACCGCCGACCATCACGAGCGCGTTCGTGGCCGCTTGATACAGATAGAAAAAACACGTATCGACGCCCGGCAAGGCTTGGCGCGTGAGGTGCCCAATCGCCGAGACGGTATCGGTCAGGACGGGTACTTGTGGCAGATGCGCGCTGATTTCTTGGAGCACGCCGAGGTCCGTGACTTTCTGGCGCAGCAGCCGGTCTAACCGGAGCCGGTAAAGCACATCGGCGACCCGACCCGTGAGCAGGGCGAGAACACGGGTATCGTCGTCACTAAAAAGACCATTGACCTTGTTGATCACGCAAAAGAGGCCCTTAATCTCATTCCCTTGCCGCAGCGGCAGGGCCAGAATCGAGCGGATCTCAAGCGCCGCCCAGGCCGGGGGCAAGGTGCCGGTTTGATCGACAAAATTTAAGATGCCCGGTTGCCCCGTTTGCACGACGGCTTGCAAAAAGACGCTCTCGGCCGGGCTGAAACTCCACTCGTCAATCCGCGCCGCGGGCTGATCAAAAGCGGGAGCGAGCGGCACGAGCCGGCCCGTCTGTTCCGCGACGAGCAAGAAGGCTCCGCTTTGCACATCGACCAATTCCTTAATTCCGTTCAACAAGATCCGGATGATATCTTCCACTTCCGTCGAGGCCGCCGTCGCTAAGGCCAACTCATAAACGGTCTTGAGCTCGCGGACTTTATGGACCAGCCGCTCGTTCGTCCGGGTGAGTTCGCGGACAATGGCGGCGACTTCGGCCTCGAGCGTCGCATTGCGTTTTTCCAGGGTCTCGGTGCGCTCGTGATGACGCCAGGCCAGCGCCACGTGATCGGTAAAAAGCGACAGCGATTCCAAGGGGTAGGTCGACCATTCGCCTTTTGTTTTCGAAAAATAAGCGGCCGTCCCGAAAATGACACCATCGGATTTCAGCGGAACAAAGAATGCCGATTGTGCCTGCTGGCGCTTAACCAATTCCTGCAAGAGACTATCGTCCGGTACCT
>JBBQYF010000058.1:0-13950 GCA_038208955.1 Elusimicrobiota bacterium | reverse complement strand
CCGGTTTGGCACCTCGATGTCGGCTCATCGCATCCTCCCGCTGAAGTAGGTGGGAAGGGTTTGGCTGTTCGCCAATTAAAGCGGTACGTGAGCTGGGTTCAGTACGTCGTGAGACAGTACGGTCTCTATCTACCGTGGGCGAAGGAATCTTGAAGGGACCTGTTCCTAGTACGAGAGGACCGGAATGGACGAACCTCTGGTGTACCAGTTGTTCCGCCAGGAGCATCGCTGGGTAGCTATGTTCGGATAGGATAAACGCTGAAAGCATCTAAGTGTGAAACCTGCCCTAAGATTAGGATTCCCGAGCCATAAGGCTCCTAAAGACCCGCAGAAGACTACTGCGTTGATAGGCGAGATGTTGAAGCAATGTAAATTGTGGAGCTAACTCGTACTAATTGGTCGTGCGGCTTGGCCGTATCATTCGATCCTTGAATGGTGTTTGAAGTTTGTTCCCATTTTAGTGACGTTATCCTCGCGACCATAAGCGGCGGATCCATCGTTAAGTACATCACGATCGATCCCAGCGGATGGTTTGGCGAGATAGCAAAGACAATTTCCCGGTGGTTTTTCCGGTGGGGCCACACCCGATCCCATTCCGAACTCGGTAGTTAAGCCCACCAGGGCCGATGGTACTGATACCGCAAGGTATCGGAAGAGTAGGTCGCTGCCGGGGTTATTTTTTTAAGGTAGGAGATTGCGAGACGCGCTCCTGAACTTGTCGAAAAGGACCTACTTGAAACGTCTTATCGCGGCGATGCTGACAGGACTGAGTTGTTCCTCGTTTGCATTTGGCCGTGATTTTGGCGTTATGGTATTGCCCATTCATCAGGGTAAATTGACCTCGTCATTGTTGTATGAGTATTTGAAGGTCACCGATGACTTCGATACTCGCGGGAATGCCGACTTTAAGACTCAGGCCGTGGGCGCGCAGTTTAGTTATGGAATCTCCGACACGGTTGCCGTGGCAGTCAAAGGCGGGTCTCTCATCAACCCCGAAGTTAATGCCCAGGGTAGTCAATGGCAGAGCCGGGCCGGATACCTTTACGGCGTTGATGTTTACAACGAAGTCTTTCCGGCGACCCCCGGACTCCGACCCGGTTTGCAGCTAAGTTTGGGTGCCTCGGGATATCAAGTTCCGCTGGACCGGCTGATGTCGAGTAATGGGACTACGTTAATTGACCAAAAGTTGTCAGGCGTCGAATACCATGGTTCGTTAATCGCCACTTTTAAAGTGGCCAACTTAGAGCCTTATACGGGACTGCGGGGCTTCGGAAGCAGCACCCGCTGGAGAGACAATCAACCGATGAATGGATCGCCAGCAAGCATTGCGGGTCACGCACATGGTAATATATCGGTAATTGTGGGTCTTCCGGTTCAAATCTCTAAGGATGTCCGTCTACATTTCGAAGGTGTTTTTTTCAGCGAAACGATGATAACGGCTGGATTTCAGATCGCCTCTTTCTAATTTTATGCCAACAAAACAAAAAACAGATGCCGTTCAAGAATTTGAAAAAGAAGCGCGCGAATGTACCGGCCTCATTGTCACTGGCGTAAAGGGACTAAAGACCGTCGAGTTTAATGAAATTCGCGCCAAGCTTCGCCCCAATAAAACCGAATATCGAGTTGTCAAAAATAGCCTTACGCGTATTGCATTAAAAAATGCAGGCATGGAAGAACTGGCCAAAGCGCTCGAAGGCCCCACGGCAGTGGTCTTGGAACGGGGCGATGCGCTGCGTGCCATTAAAGCCATTTTTGAATTTGCAAAGACGCATGAAAACGTTAAGATCAACGGGGGGTTGCTCGACGGAAGGGTCTTGTCTGGAAAAGATCTCCTGGAAATTGCTTCGCTTCCTCCCCGCGATGTCTTGTTAGCAAAACTTTTAGGCACCTTGCAGGCGCCCATGGTTAATTTAGTCAGTGTCCTGCAAGCTCCGATGCGTGACTTGGTTGGCGTGCTTGACCAGGTTTCCAAAAAGGCGCCGGAGACAAAATAGAACTGAGGCCGGCCGCCCCTTACCGGGTGCCAGCTCCAAAACAACGTCAGAGGAGAACAAAATGGCAAACACAGCAACACTCGTAGAAGAAATTTCAAAACTTTCTGTCCTGGAAGTATCCGAGCTCGTGAAAGCGCTCGAAGAAAAATTTGGCGTTAAGGCTGCCGCCGCAATGACGATGGCACCCGCGGGTGGTGGACATGCCGCAGGCGGAGCCGCCCCGGCCGCTGAAGAGAAGACTGAATTTGCCGCCGTCCTCGTGAGCGCAGGACCCAACAAAATTCCCGTGATCAAAGTGGTGCGCGAAATCACTGGCCTCGGTCTCAAAGAAGCGAAGGATTTGGTTGAAGGTGCTCCGAAGCCTGTAAAAGAAGGATTGAATAAGGACCAGGCCGAAGAGATTAAGAAGAAATTGGTTGAAGTAGGCGCCACTGTCGAAATTAAGTAGTTTTGAAATTCAATAACCCCGTCTTCTACTCGTAAATAAATACAGGACGCCGCCCAGTCGACTGGGGGGTGATCGACGTATTATCGTTGTTGCCGTTAAGGAGGATAGCTTGGAAAAAGTTACATTTTCGCGGATCCCTTCCATCATTCCTGTTCCCGAGTTGCTCGCCATGCAGAAAACGTCAATGGCCGAATTTCTGCAATGGAACGTACCCCCCGAGAAAAGAAAAATTCAGGGGCTCCAGGCCGCCTTTATGGACGTTTTCCCGATCAGCAATAACGACGAAAGTCTAACGCTTGAGTTTATTGCTTACGATTTAGGAGAACCGCGTTACACGATGGAAGAAGCACTGTGGAAAGACACGATTTATTCCGCCCCGCTCAAAGCCACTTTTAGAATCCTGCAGCGCGAAGAGAACGCCAAGGTTAAGCAAATCGCCGAACAAGACGTCTACATCTGCGACATTCCGCTGATGACGGAGCATGCCACGTTTGTCATCAATGGTGCGGAGCGCGTAGTGGTCAGTCAGCTCCATCGTTCGCCCGGCGTGATTTTTGAAGAAGATGAAGAGAAGAAAATTTCCTCCTATGGAAAACAGCTGTTCTTTGCCCGCATCATTCCGTACCGCGGTGCTTGGGTCGAGTTCGAATTTGATCTCAATAACTCCATTTTTGTCCGCTTGGATAAACATAAAAAACTTCCGGCCACCGTTCTTTTGCGTGCCATGGGGCTTGAATCCGACGAAGATATTCTCCGCGTATTTTACGATTCTGAAACATTCCCTGTTGAAGGGGCCAAAGCCGAGCTTTTGGTCGGCCGGGTCCTCGCGACCGATGTCGTTCTAAAATCATCCGGCGAAGTCTTGTTCGAGGCGAACCGCGAGCTGACCCGCGAAAATCTTGCTCAATTGCATGCGAAGAAAGTCGAAGAAGTAAAAGTTATTATTTTAGATCCAGCCGTCAACGATGTGGCGATCCGCAATACGTTGCAGAAAGACAATATTCGGACCCGCAAAGACGCGATCAATATGATTTACCGAGTCCTCCGGGCTCAAGAGTTTATCGCCGCCGATCAAGCCGAAAGCTATCTCGATAATCTCCTATTTAAATCAATCCGCAAATACGATCTCACTCGCGTAGGCCGCTACAAACTAAATAAGAAGTTAGCGCCCTTGGCGGAGTGGGTTGCGACGCGCCCAGGATTTAAGTTTGAAGTTCCCAACGATCGGAAGCGTACGCTCACCATTGAAGACGTCGTTTGTACGATTCGTTATTTAATTCTTCTCAATAACGATATCAGCGAAGTGATGATCGGAAAGTCCAGCTGGCCCATTGAGATGGACGATATTGATCATTTGGGCAATCGCCGCGTTCGCGCGGTTGGCGAATTGTTGGAAAACCAGATTCGTATCGGCCTTTCGCAGATGGCTCGCATCGTTCGCGAGCGCATGAACGTTCAAGACAAAGCGACGCTGGCGCCGCGTAGCATCATGAACGCCGCGCCTGTGGTCGCAATCGTCCGTAAATTTTTCGGAAGTTCGCAGCTGTCGCAGTTTATGGATCAGACCAATCCCTTGGCTGAGCTCACGCACAAGCGGCGGTTATCGGCTCTCGGACCGGGCGGCCTGCACCGGAAACGCGCTGGTTTTGAAGTCCGCGACGTTCACCATACGCATTACGGTCGCGTCTGTCCGATCGAAACTCCGGAAGGTCCGAACATCGGACTGATCTCCTCGCTCGCCTGCTATGCGCGAGTGAACGAGTATGGTCTGATTGAATCGCCTTACCGCAAGGTCACGAACGGCCGCGCCGGCGACGAAGTGGAATACCTGACGGCCGATCGGGAAAACGATCTCGTCGTGGCTCAGGCCAATTCGGTACTCGATAAGAACGGTAAGTTCACCCAGCAGCGCGTTCTTTGCCGTTCTCGCGGCGACTTTAAAGAAGTCTCGCCTGATGAAATCGATTACATGGATATCTCGCCGATGCAGGTCGTATCGGTATCCACGGCCCTCATTCCCTTCTTAGAACATGACGACGCAAACCGCGCGTTGATGGGCTCCAACATGCAACGTCAAGCCGTTCCGCTGTTAATCGCCGATCCACCACTCGTCGGCACCGGTATTGAGGAACGCGTGGCGCGGGACTCCGGGGCGGCGATAACCGCGCGCCGCGGCGGTCAGGTCATTGCCGTATCGGCGGACGAAATTTCGATCTACACGGACGAGGCGGTTCCCGAAAGCGACGGATTGACGAAGACGGACGCGCATATCGACGTGTACCGACTGAACAAATACTTGCGCTCCAATCAAGATACGACCGTTAACCAAACGCCGCTCGTGCACAAGGGCGATAAGCTCCGCAAAGGCCAGATCATTTCTGACGGTCCGGCCACCGGGGGCGGCGAATTGGCTCTGGGCCGCAACCTGCTCGTGGCCTTCATGCCTTGGGAAGGTTGCAACTTCGAAGACGCCATCTTGCTCTCCGACCGAATTGTGCGTGACGATCTTTTGACCTCGGTGCACATTCACGAGTTCCAAATGGAAGCGCGCGACACCAAAATGGGCGCCGAGGAAATTACGCGAGATATTCCTAACGTGGGCGCGGACGCGCTCATTAATTTGGATGACACGGGTATTGTTCGTCCGGGCGCGGAAGTCATTCCTGGCGATATTCTCGTGGGCAAAGTCGCGCCGAAAGGTGAACAGCAGGTGACGCCTGAAGAGCGCCTGTTGAAAGTCATCTTTGGCAAAAAGGCGGAAGACACAATGGATGCTTCGTTGCGTGTTCCCCCCGGCGTCGCGGGAAAAGTCATCGGTGTGCGCGTGTTTGTGCGGCGCGAAAAAATGGCCGCGAAAGAAGAAAATAAACGCGGAAAAGATATCGATGTCCGCTACGATTCGCTCATCGAGCAGGTGCGCGAAGACCGCAAAGCGCGGGCCGCCTACGTGGACCAGCAACGCGAAGACAAGAAGTTCTCTCCCCGCGAAGCCGACGATGAAAAAGACAAGATCAAATATTACAGTCAGCGCAAGGAGCAACAGCTGCGACTCGAGATGGCTCGCGAGAAAGAGAGCCTAAAATTAGGCGACGAGTTGCCGGTGACCGTCAATAAGATCGTAAAGGTTTACATCGCGATTAAACGCAAAATTCAAGTCGGCGACAAGCTGGCGGGCCGACATGGAAATAAAGGCGTCGTGTCGCGCATCGTCGCTCAGGAAGATATGCCATTCCTTCCCGACGGTCGACCCGTCGACGTTGTATTGTCCCCGTTGGGTGTTCCTTCACGTATGAATGTAGGTCAACTTTTGGAAACCATGCTCGGCTGGGCAGCCAAGCACCTGAACGTCCAAATGAACTCGGCCGTCTTTGACGGAGCGACGGAAGAACAAGTAATCGAGATGGTCCGCAAGGCCAAGGACAAACTGCGTAAGGACGGGACGCCAGAAGAGTTCCTGCCCTCTGATTACTGCAAGTTCCGAATGTACGACGGCCGCACGGGCGAACTCTTCGAAGAAAAGGTCACTGTCGGCTACATGTACATCATTAAGTTAGCGCATTTGGTTGAAGACAAAATCCATGCCCGCTCCACGGGGCCGTACTCTCTCATCACCCGCCAACCGCTGGGTGGCAAGGCTCAATTTGGTGGTCAGCGTTTCGGTGAAATGGAAGTTTGGGCGGTCGAAGCCTACGGCGCCGCCCATTGTCTGCAAGAATTCTTGACCGTTAAATCCGATGACGTGACGGGACGCGCCAAGATGTATGAGGCGATCATTAAGGGAGAGACTTTCTCCGAGCCCGGCGTGCCGGAATCGTTCAAGGTGCTAGCCCGGGAACTTAGAGCGCTAGGTCTCAATATCGAGCTCGTGCGGGCGGATCAAAACAGAAACGGTACCAGTTCCAAGGCCAGCAAACAATCTGAAGAAGTCGCCGCGAAATCTTAGGAGGCCTGAGTGTCCTTTCAACAACTATTAGAACGAAAGAGCCTGACGCCAGCTAAAGACCGGAAAAAAGCGGACAAAGAATTAAACTTTGCGGACTTTGACGCCATCCGCGTCAGCCTTGCCAGCCCCGAACAAATCCTCTCTTGGTCCTATGGCGAAGTCCGCAAGCCCGAGACGATCAACTACCGCACGTTTAAACCGGAACGCGACGGCCTCTTCTGTGAGCGCATTTTTGGACCCGTCCGCGATTGGGAGTGTAACTGCGGTAAATACAAGTGGGTGAAAAACAAAGGCGTCATTTGTGATCGTTGCGGCGTCGAAGTTACCGAATCCAAAGTTCGCCGCGAACGCATGGGTCACATTGAACTCGCCGTACCGATCGCCCATGTGTGGTATCTGCGCAAAACACCGTCTCGCATTGCGACCTTGCTCAACATCAAAATTTCCGAGCTCGAACGCGTTGTGTATTATGCGCGCTACATTGTTCTCGACGATTTTAAGGACACCGACAACAAAATTTTGTTCAACGCTCAACAATTGCTGACGGAAGAAGAATATCAGAAGATTCGTCAGGAATACGGTGGCAAGGTGCGCGTCGGCATCGGCGCTTCCGCCGTCCGAGAACTGCTGTCCAAGATTGATATTCCCTTGGAAGCTATCGATCTGCATGAAAAAGTGAAGAAGTCGACTTCCGACGCGGAACGTACGCGTCTCGTCAAACGTCTTCGTGTGATCGAAGCGTTTCAGCGCTCGAAGGTAAAGCCCGAATGGATGGTGCTCACCGTATTGCCGGTCTTGCCGCCCGACCTGCGCCCCCTCGTGCCCTTGGAAGGTGGACGATTCGCGACTTCCGACTTGAACGATTTGTACCGCCGCATTATCAACCGCAATAACCGCTTAAAGCACATTGAATCCTTGCGTGCGCCCGAGGTGATGATCCACAACGAAAAACGTCTTCTCCAAGAAGCCGTTGATGCCTTAATCGAAAATGGCGCGCGCGGTAAAGTGGTTGTCGGCGCCGGCAACCGCCCGCTTAAATCCCTTTCGGATATTTTGAAAGGTAAGCAGGGTCGCTTCCGCCAGAATCTGCTCGGAAAACGCGTGGATTATTCCGGACGCAGCGTCATTGTCGTCGGTCCGAATCTAAAGCTTCACCAATGCGGTCTGCCCAAGGAAATGGCCCTGGAACTGTTTAAGCCGTTTATTATCCGTGAGCTGATGAAGAAAGAAAACGTCATGCTCAAAGCGGCTAAGCGGATGTTGGAGCGCGTAAAGCCCGAGATTTGGGATATTTTAGATCAGGTTACCAAGCATCATCCGGTGATCTTAAATCGCGCCCCCACGCTGCATCGCCTCGGTATCCAAGCTTTCGAGCCGGTCCTCATTGAAGGAAAAGCCATCCAGCTTCATCCGCTAACCTGTTCCGCCTTTAACGCAGACTTTGACGGCGACCAGATGGCGGTGCATATTCCGTTGTCGCTCGAATCGCAACTTGAAGCGCGTCTCTTGATGCTCTCCGTCAATAACTTGTTGTCGCCGGCGTCCGGCCGCCCGATTGCCGTCCCGGCGCAAGACATGGTTCTCGGCTGCAACTATTTAACCAAAGTCAAGTCCGGCGACCGCGGAGAAGGCAAGGTATTCGGTTCTCCAATTGAAGTCGAAGCCGCCTACCAGCGCGCCGAAATTTCGCTGCATGCCAAAATCAAGGTGCGCAATATCAACCGCATGGTTGAAGCAGACCTCTCCGAGGCCGATAGTCGTATTCCCGGAAAGTGGAAAGACTGGACGACGGTCGGCCGCGTTATCTTCAGTGGCGTGATTCCGCCGGAACTGGGTCATATCAACAACACCATGGGGAAGAAAGAACTGGTCGAACTCGTCGATCGTTGCTACCGGACCTTGGGACATGCCCGAACCGTAACGCTGCTGGATGATTTGAAGTCGCTGGGCTTTCGCTACGCGACGCTGGCCGGTCTATCCATCTCCATTGAAGACATGATCGTGCCGAAAGAAAAAGAAAAGCTCGTCAAGGAAGCGCAAGCCCAAATTCTAGAAATCGGCCGTTTAGCCAAAATCGGCGCGTTCACGGAAAGCGAGCGCTACAATCAGATCATCGATTTGTGGACCCGCGTGACGGACAAGATTTCTGATCTGATGTTCGAGGAGATGAAGAAACAGGAAATGACGACGTACAGCGACAAGGAAGCCAAATTTAATTCCATTTACATGATGGCCAATTCCGGCGCGCGCGGCAGCGCGGCTCAAATCCGTCAGCTCGCCGGTATGCGTGGACTGATGGCCAAACCGCAGAAGAAATTAACCGGTGGCGTCGGCGAAATTATCGAATCCCCGGTTATTTCAAACTTCCGCGAGGGGCTGACGGTTCTCGAGTATTTTATTTCCACTCACGGAGGACGAAAAGGTCTGGCCGATACGGCTCTGAAAACGGCCGACGCCGGCTATTTAACGCGCCGTCTCGTCGACGTGGCGAACGACGTTGTGGTGACGGTCATTGATTGCGGAACGATCATGGGTGTTTCGATCGGAACGCTATCCTCGGGGGACGAAGTGATCGAACCCTTGGAAGAGCGCATTGTGGGACGCGTCGCCGTGGACACCGTCACTAATCCCCTGACAGACGAAGTCATCATCAAATCTGGCGAATTAATCGTGGCCGATGCCGCCAAGAAGGTTAAGGACGCCGAGATCGATCGTATCCGAATCCGGTCCGTGCTGACCTGTGAAGCCCCTTGGGGTATTTGCGCGAAGTGCTATGGGCTTAATCTTGCCACCGGCCGCATGGCTGGACTGGGCGAAGCCGTCGGTATTGTCGCTGCTCAGTCGATCGGCGAACCCGGAACACAATTAACATTGCGTACTTTCCACATCGGCGGCACGGCGAGTCGCGTTGTCAAACGCTCGCAAATTGTGGCCGGACATGAAGGGGTATTGCGCTTCTTCAATGTTCGCTTGCTGAAAAATAAAGAGGGACAACCGATCGTCGTTAGTCGCAATGCCGAGATCTCCGTTAAAGAAGATACCGGCAAAGAGCGAGATCATTTCCGATTACCCTACGGCGCGCGCGCGAAAATCGTCGAGGGAAAGACCGTGACCAAGGGAACCTTGATCGCGGAATGGGATCCCCACGCTCTGCCGATCATCAGCGAATTCGAAGGAACTGTAAAGCTCGAAGACGTTATCGAAGGCATCACGGTCCACCAAGAAAAAAATAAAGTGACCGGCTTGACGGAACGTGTTATTATCGAGCATCGGGCCGAGCGCCTGCATCCGCAGGTTGTGATTCTCAAAGGTGGGAAGAAAGTCGCGAGCTACACGCTGCCCGTGGACACCTATCTCAACGTTGAAGACGGCAACAAAGTTCAAGAAGGCGATATTATTGCGAAGATCCCACAAGAAGTTACGAAGACCAAAGATATTACCGGGGGTCTGCCGCGCGTCGTCGAACTGTTCGAAGCGCGCCGCCCGCGCAATGCGACCGTGGTCTCTGAAATTCCCGGCGTCATTAAGCTCGGAACGACGCCGAAGGGCGGACAAAAGGTGATCGTTACCGATGAAGAAACCGGTACGGTTCGCGAATATTCTATTCCCCATGGCAAGCATTTGGTTGTCTACGAAGGAGACCGCGTCGCCGTCGGAGAAGCGTTGACGGACGGATCCGTGAATCCGCATGACATTCTCAAAGTTAAAGATGCTAAAGCCGTTCAAGAACATCTCGTGAACGAAATTCAAGAAGTCTATCGTCTCCAGGGCGTGGTTATCAACGACAAGCACATCGAAATCATCGTACGGCAAATGCTGTCGAACGTGCGAATTGCGAAATCGGGCGAAACCGAACTCTTGATCGGTGAGATCGTAAGTAAAGCACGGTTCAAGAGGATCAACGAGGCTATCGCTATTACGGGCGGCGAACCTGCGGAAGCGCAGCCGGTATTGCTGGGTATTACCAAAGCGTCGTTATCGTCGGAGTCCTTGATCTCGGCGGCGAGCTTCCAGGAAACCACGCGCGTATTGACGGAAGCCTCTTCCGCCGGCGCTATGGATTATCTGCGCGGTCTCAAAGAAAATGTTATCATCGGACACTTGATTCCGGCCGGAACCGGACTTCGAAGTTATCACATTGCCGACGAAGGGAAATAAACGTGCCTACGGTTAATCAGTTAGTTCGATTTGGACGCCATCCTCTGGTGATGAAAACCAAAGCGCCTGCGCTCGACTCCTGCCCACAGCGGCGTGGCGTCTGCACGCGTGTTTATACGACGACGCCGAAGAAACCGAACTCCGCTCTTCGTAAAGTCGCTCGCGTAAAAATGACATCGGGGTTTGAAGTGACATCCTATATTCCCGGCGTGGGACACAATCTCCAGGAGCATTCCATTGTTCTCGTGCGCGGCGGCCGCGTTAAGGATTTGCCGGGCGTGCGGTATCATATTGTCCGCGGTGCCCTGGACGCAACAGGCGTGCAAGACCGCAAACAAAGCCGATCTAAATACGGAGCCAAACGGCCGAAAGCGGCCTAGTCTAGACGCACGGAACAGTCGCCTGTGCGGCTGTGGCCGTGCCATTTATTTTGCGGACCGGCAGTTGCGTAAGTCTTTGCAGCCGGAAAAATAACCTCAAGAACGGAGAATCAGAGTGCCAAGGAAGCAGCTAAAACCACGTGAACGTCGCGCATTGCCGCCGCCGCATTTTAAGTACGGGTCCGTATTGGTATCACGCTTCGTCAACCGACTAAATTTTGAAGGTAAAAAGAGCTTGTCGGAACGAATCATCGAGAAAGCTTTTACCTTAGTCAACACCAAGACCAAAGAAGATGCTCTGGCGGTTTTTAATCGCGCAATCGACAACGTCAAACCTCTTGTTGAAGTGAAGCCGCGTCGCGTGGGTGGTGCAACGTATCAGGTCCCCGTGCAAGTCCGAGCGGAACGTGGCACCGCGCTTGCCATGCGCTGGCTTATCCAGTTTGCGCGAGAAAAGACTGGCAAACCTTTCTTTGAGCGATTAGCGGACGAAATCTTAGCCGCTAGTCGTCGAGAAGGCGGCGCGATTAAAAAACGCGAAGATACCCACCGGATGGCCGACGCGAATAAAGCATTCGCACATTACCGCTGGTAACACCCACTTAAATTTATGGCACGACAATATACCCTCGATCGAATTCGAAATATCGGCATTTGCGCTCACATCGATGCCGGCAAAACCACCACGACTGAACGTATTCTTTTTTACACGGGACGCATTTACAAAATCGGCGAGGTCCACGACGGCACGACGACGACCGACTGGATGGAGCAAGAACGCGAGCGCGGGATTACTATCACCGCCGCCGCGACGTTTTGCACCTGGAAGGGTCTCGATGGCGTGGAACGGCAGATCAACATTATTGATACGCCTGGACATGTCGACTTCACCATGGAAGTGGAACGCTCTTTGCGCGTGCTCGATGGCGCCATTGTCGTATTCGACGCCGGTAACGGAGTAGAGCCTCAATCGGAAACCGTTTGGCGACAATGCGAACGTTATCAGGTGCCGCGCATGGCCTTCATGAACAAGATGGATAAAGTGGGCGCTGACTTTGATATGTGCGTGGCCTCGATGCATGAGAAACTGGCGGCCAATGCGGTGCCCGTCCAATTACCGATTGGCGCGGAAGACAGTTTTACGGGCGTTGTGGACATTGTTCGGATGAAAGCACTCGTTTGGAATAGCGATAAGTTGGGAACCCAATACGAAATCCAGGAAATCCCGGAAAATTTGAAAGAGAAAGCCGTCAAAGCGCGCGCGCTGTTGATTGAAAAGGTCGCAGACTTTGACGACCAGCTAATGGAAAAATTTCTCGAAGGGAACGAAATCTCCGAGAAAGAAATTGTTTTAGCCATTCGCAAAGCGACGCTAACTGGAAAATTCTGTGCGGTATTCTGTGGGTCGGCGTATAAAAATAAAGGCGTGCAGCCGTTGCTGGACGCCGTCTGCGATTATCTCCCCGCGCCTGTTGATATGCCGCCCACTCCTGGCACGGACGTAAAAACCGGTGAACCGACGACAAGAATGCCCAAAGACGATGCTCCTTTTGCCGCATTGGCTTTTAAGATCCAGGTAGATCCGCGCGCCGGCGGCCGAAAGCTGACTTATTTCCGAGTTTATTCGGGAACCCTCCAAGCGGGGAGTTACGTTCAGAACACCTCGAAAAAAGGCGAAGAGCGAATCAGCCAAATTTTACGGATGCACGCGGATAAGAGCGAAGACGTCAAAGAAGTCTACGCGGGAGACATCGCCGCCGTCGTCGGTTTGAAAAATACGACGACCGGAAATACACTGTGTGATGAGAAAAACCCGGTGCTGCTAGAGTCCATGCATTTTCCGGAACCGGTGATCGCTGTCGCGATCGAGCCCAAATCCAAAGCCGATGAAGAGCGTTTGGCCATGGCCCTCAGCCGCCTGGCAGAAGAAGATCCGACATTCCGCGTTCGCACGGATGAAGAAACCAATCAGACCATTATTGCCGGCATGGGCGAGTTGCACTTAGAAATCTTAGTCGACCGTATGAAACGCGAATTTAATGTCCAAGCCAACGTGGGCCGTCCGCAGGTGGCCTACCGGGAATCGATTCGCGGCAAGGTCGAAGTGGAAGGAAAATATATCAAGCAAACCGGTGGTCGTGGCCAGTACGGCCACTGTTGGATTACGCTTGAGCCGACGGAAGCCGGTAAAGGTTTTGAGTTTGAAGATAAAATTAAAGGCGGCTCGATTCCTCGCGAATATATTCCTGCCGTCGAGAAAGGCGTTAAACAAGCGATGGAAGGCGGCGTGCTTGCAGGATACCCCGTCGTTGATGTAAAATGCACGCTCACTGATGGGTCGTATCATGACGTCGATTCCAACGCGATGGCCTTTGAAATCGCCGGTTCGATGGCGTTCAAAGAAGGCGCCCGCAAAGCCAAGCCCATTCTGCTTGAACCGGTTATGAAATTTGAAGTCGTTACCCCCGAAGATTATATGGGTACGATCATCGGGGATTTGAATTCCCGGCGCGCTCAAATCAGTGAGAATGAGCAGCGTGGGAATGCTCGTGCCATTCGGGGCATTGTTCCGCTGGCGGAAATGTTCGGGTATGCGACAACCGTTCGTTCTTTAAGTCAAGGTCGCGCCTCGTTCAATTTGGAGCCTAGTCACTACGCCGAAGTTCCGAAGAATGTCGCGGAAGAAATTATTGCCAAGGCGGGCGGCAACGCTGCCTCGGTCGGGTCCAAGTAATCACTCAGATAGGATCTCCGGCGAAACATTGAACGCCGCAGGTCGCCTCCCCCGCACAATCGGGGGACTGAAGGGAGCTCAACATGTCCAAGCCAAAATTTGAACGCACGAAACCGCACGTGAACGTGGGGACGATTGGTCACGTGGACCATGGCAAGACGACGTTAACGACATCGATTTTGAAGGTGCAGTCGAAATCGGGACAAGCCAAGGAACTGGCGTACGCGGAGATAGCCAAGGGTGGAACGGTGCGCGACGACACGAAGATCGTGACGATTGCGGTATCGCACGTC
>JBBQYF010000057.1:0-14043 GCA_038208955.1 Elusimicrobiota bacterium | reverse complement strand
TGGAACGTACACGGGAATCGAGGCCGTATCCAACGGTGTCTCAATGCTTCGCGAACCGCGCGTCAAAACAGGAAAAAAGACGATGTTCCTAATGGCCTCATCACTGGCCTTCACTGCCGCCGGCATTTTGTTTGGCTATTTGCTCACGAATTCCACGCCTACGGAAGGCAAGACCATGAACGCGGTACTTCTCGAAAATCTTTTCCGGAGCTGGCACATCGGAGGATTTCCCATCGGAATGACCTTCGTCATTGTCACCCTCGTCTCAGAGGCCGCCTTGCTCTTCGTCGCGGCGCAAACAGGTTTTTTAGACGGACCAAGAATCTTGGCCAACATGGCGGTGGATTCCTGGATGCCCCATCAATTTTCCCAGCTTTCAGACCGTTTGGTCACGAAAAATGGGATCTACGTGATGGGCGTTACCGCTCTAATAACGCTCTTGTATACAAAAGGGGATGTTACGACCCTCGTCGTCATGTACTCGATTAACGTATTTCTTACCTTTACGTTAACGGAACTGGGGATGTCGCGGCACTTCCTCATCGAGCGTAAAACGGAACGTCAGTGGAAGCGGAATTTGGTGATCTACGGGACCGGGCTTGTGATGTGTGTCAGTATCCTAGCGGTCACGCTTTACGAAAAATTCCGAGAGGGGGGATGGATCACCCTGGCCGTCACCACCGCGGCCATCGCCATGTGCTTTTTAATTCGCCGCCATTACCACAACGTGCGCCAAAGTCTTTCGCGATTGGACAACGCGCTTTTGCACCTGCCGGGTCAGCGAGCAGGCGGTTTCGAAGCGCCCCCGCTCCTCAAGCATGAAGCCACAGCTGTATTGACGGTCCAGCGATTTTCAGGGTTCGGAATTCACCAGATTCTTTCGATCCAGGCCTTATTACCGCGCTACATCCAGAACTACATATTTATTTCCGTAGGCGTTTTGGATTCCGGAAACTTTAAAGGCAGCGATGAAAAAATACACCTCGAGACCGTTACACGCGGAGAACTCGAAAAATATGTGACATGGGCAAGAAGCCACGATCTCAAGGCGACCTATAAAATGGGAATCGGCACGGAGGCGGTCCAATCGCTCGTCGACCTTTGCGTGGAAACGGCGAAAGAGTATCCACGAACGATTGTTTTTACCGGAAAATTGATCTTCCAGGAAGAGCCCTGGTATTTACGCATGCTGCATAATGAAACCGCTTACGCCCTCCAACGTCGGCTGCAGTTTCAGGGGGTTCAGACGATGGTGCTTCCGATTCGTGTTTACTGATTCGTGGCCGATCCGGAATGGTATCTAGCCCCGGAGCTCTGAGCTGTTTCCGAGCTTCGTCGAGATTGATCGTCACTTTGTTTTTCTTTGTTTTATCCATCGTCGAGGCTTCTTCGATAAGAGCCGCCAGGACCGGGACGGGCACCAGGCGTTATTTAACGGATGTGGCGGCGGTAATCTGTGGGGGAATAATTGTGATAAATTGGTGGCCTTCGTCGAACACTTGTGGCCTCTAACGTACTTGCTTGTGGAAAGGTTTTTCGACGAGGCGATAAAAAACCGCACTGCCTAGGATGGCGACCGCCATTCCTCCTATTTGGACGACGATGACCCAAAGACTATTAAATGGAATAACACGCATCGCCATATTGACAAAACGTCCTTGGAGTGACACGTGGAGCAAGTAAAGCGAGTAGGAGATAATTCCGATCTGCTCAAGCCACCGACCTCCCGGCCAGGAGGCCATTTGATCGTCAAAGTTATACAGGGCGAGCAAGAGCAGCCCAAACAATCCACCGACGAGAATGTCAACGCTACCGGTATTATTGTATATCCACCCACCGGCGCCGACGCCGATCACTAAAAGCGTCACGGCAATCAACCGCTGGATTGAGCGATGAGTGCCTGCTTGCCAAAGTCCGTAAAAGACTAAACTGCCAAAAACAAATTGTACCCAGGGAAATAAATGCTGTTGAGGTCTGCCGACAAGCGCAAATGCGGCGGAGAGGGGAAGAATCCACAAAATAATTTGAACAGAAGCAAGCCGTCCTATATAAAACAGGACCATGGCAATTGTGTAGAAAACCATTTCGTAAACCAAAGACCAGCAAACCAACAAATAAAAGGTCCGCCCTAATGCGGTTTGAAGAAGCAACGCATTCCCGATCCAGTCCACGAGAGAAAACGGTATATTGTTTCGCAATGTGGTGTGATTGAAAGGCATAGCGAGAATGCCAATACCCATTGCCACGAGCGTAGCGAGCCAGTAGGTTGGCACAATTCGCCATAATCTTCCCTTTATGAACTGAGTGGGTGTTCGGCCTTTTTGGAAGCAGCCGTAAATATTAGCCGCAATGCAGTAGCCGCTAATCACGAAAAATAGGTCCACGCCCAGCCAACCCATGCTGGCGATGCCTTGCAGAGGTTTGACCCAGCGATGAACAGGAACGTTGTAACTTGTGCCGAAACCATGAAAAAATACCACGGCGATAACGGCGATTCCCCGGCAGTGATTCAGCAACTGATAACGAGGATTCCAGGTGAGGGAAGTCATGATAGTCGCCGTCGCGAGTTGATCCGCAAACGGGGGACGCTCAACTTTAGCCCGACTCTGCCGGTAAAGCAATGGATGTATTAAAGCCGCGTAACTACAACGCTGTCAGATGCCCAACTTCTCAAAAAGAAGAAAAGACGCAATGTCGCCAAGGCCAATTCGCTTCTGAGGCCGTCTTTCAGTTTTCAGTTCTTACCTCTCATCCTTTCAGATCTCAAGCTTTTGAAAGCCCGAGACCGGATCGCCGAGAGATCAAAAAGCGAGAACTGAAAGGCGGCTACGGCAGGGCGTGACAGTTTAGATGGATGGCGCCTTCTTGATTCCAGGCCACGCAAACGAGATTGCCACCGGTCGCCAGTTGCGGCGGGACGGCCTTCCCAACGCTGATCAATCCGGTTCCATCGGCGGCGGAAAGCCCCTTCCATTTATCTCCTGCCCAATGTCTGACATAAACGCCCCCCCGGCCGGGGTCGTTCAAAGCGAAGGCCACCAACGGTTGTCCTTGACTATCCAGTCCTAAGGAAGGCCATCGAGCGTCTTTCATTCCGGAGCTGACTCCAAAATCAGAATCGGCGGCGATCAGTTCGGTCCAATGATTCCCGTTCCAATGACGCAGATAGAGTTGGCTCACCACATTTTTCTTTCCGGGGCTGTCACCTTCTTTTTCATCCCAAGCAACCCAAGGATTTCCCTGCTGGTCGAGTATTAACGAACAACTCGAGACCAACCCATGGGGGGTTTGGTCGGATGGGCTCGGCATTTCTTTCCATGCCTTGTGAAATTTTTCCTGCGCGTACCGATAGACCCGAACACGGTGGGCCGGGCCTTGATCGACAACAGCAATCACGGCGGGATGCTTGCCGTCCCACGCCAAAGATGGAAATCTGAAGGAATGGACGCCCGACCCGCTTAGGCCTTCAAAAGTACCTGCGCGCATGCCAACGTAAGGCCACGACTCTCCTTTCCCTTCTTGGCGATATTGCCGAACATACACTTCAGATTGCGAACCATGAAGCAAATCGTAGGCGATTATATAGTCGTCTGATTCCCCGACGGCGACTGTTGGATTATTTGGCAAATAAGTTCGCGCTTTGGTAATGCCCGCTCCTGAGCCCGAGCCCCCCAGTTCCTCCCAATCCTGTCCGTTCCAGCAGCGCAAAAAGATTTCACGGCCGCCGGAATACCCTGACCAAGCCACGACCGGCCGACCTTTGGCATTCAAGCGCAGGTCGGGACTTTGATCCTTGTGACCCGAGGCACTTCCGCCAACCGGTCTACCTAATTCCTTCCAGGAAGACCCATTCCATTGGCGGACAAATACTGCCTGCCCGGGTTCCGCACCAGCCTCCTTTCCCGTTAAGCCGATCCAAGCAACGGCCGGCATTCCTACAGCATCGACGACGAGAGATAGGGTCTTTTCGCCCCGCTCCCCGCGAACAGCCTCGTGACCGAAGGTCTCTGGCCCACCCAATGAAAACCATCCCGCTGAATTTGATGGTACGCTATCTTTCGGTGATGCCATAAGCTGTCCTCCACAAAAGGGGCTGATTATCATAGTCACGGAGCAAAATGCGAGCGAACGTACTCTCCTAGTTTTTAAAGGGAATTGATCCTTCATCTTGGCGGCCATGTAACGATAGCCTATAAAATATTTGCATTATTCTCCGTCTATGATAATGTGCACCGCCGTCTCTCAGTTCTCACTTCTTGCGTCTCGAGCTTTCGATGTTAAGCTTTCGAAAGTCCGCGACCAGATGTAGAGAGAATATCCCATGCCGTCCTGTAAGACCCATTAAAATTTAGGGTCTAATCTTTACAGCGTTGTAACATTGACACTCTATACTCTGCCATGAGTTTACGAAACGAGTTCTTCAGTTTTTTGTTTTTATGTTCCTGCCTTATTTCGATTTCAGCCAACGCTGCCTCCGGCAAATCAGGTTCGTCCTTTTTAGAAATTCCGATTGGCGCTGCACCGGCTGCCATGGGCTCCGCCTATTCCGCGCTCGCCACCGATGCCTACGCGCCGGTTTGGAACCCAGCCGGTTTGGGATTTCTGAAAGAAGTCCAAGTGGCGGGACAGCACCTTACCTACCTCGACGCTCTGCATGACGAATTTGTCAGTGCCGTTGTTCCCATCCATCCCGGAATGGGATTAGGGGTGTCAGTTCAATACTTGGGATCCGGCGATGTGAACAGTTTTGACGCGAGTGGCGCCAGCATAGGAACATTTTCCAGCCACTACGGCGCTTACGCCTTGGCTTATGGTCAAGCTTTCGGCCCGCTGTCCATTGGCGGGGCCGCAAAATATATTCAAGCGGCGATTGCCGATGTCCATGCGAGCGCTTGGGGGTTCGATATTGGAGCCCTTTATAAAGTTCAGGATCACCTATTTTTAAGTGCCGTGGCCGACAATGTGGGAACCTCGCTACGCTTTATCGATCAGCCGGATGCGCTGCCGCTGGCCTATCATGTCGGACTGGCTTATGAGTGGACCGCTCAATGGGTTTTTTCCACGGAAGGTGTGTTTCGACGGAGTGGACCAGCGGGTTGGCACGGTGGAGTGGAGTGGAACCCGATTAATTTGTTTTCGGTCCGCGCCGGGTATCGCACGGATACGACTCAGCAGCTGTCCGCCGTAGCCGGCGTCAGCGCGGGGGTCGGCCTGCATTTGTGGAATCAGGAATTTGATTACGCTTGGGTACCCTACGGGGATTTGGGCACAAGTCAGTATTTTTCGCTGGTCCTACGGTTTGGCGACGCGGGTCTCGATCACAATTTAACGGGTTCGGAGACTCATCATGACTAACGCAAAGATGCATCGATTCGGCCAAGCTTTGCATTGGGCCGGTTGGGTTATTATTTTTTCACGGACCCTAGCGATCGCCATCGCCGGTCCGTCCGTGACGTCCGTTACTCCGAGCGTGGTGACTGTAAACACATCCCCCGTTAATTTCACAGTCAACGGAACCGGCTTTGACAGCGGAGCGGTGGTGCTTTTGAATGGGCAAGCGCGGACCACTACGGCGATCACGAGCACGCAGCTCACAGGGTCCCTGATCGCGTCCGATATGGCGACCGTCCAGAATCTAGCGGTCACCGTTAAAAACTCGGATAATCAAATTTCTGCCGAGACCGTTCTCTTAAGCGTGGATCCAGCGCAATACGGCACCCCTAGCGTAACGTCTATTGTGCCCAGCTCCGGTGTGGTGGGGGCGAGCTCGTTATCCATTGCGGTGACGGGACAGAATTTTGTGCCAAACTCAAAAGTACAAGTAATGAATGGCGCCCGACCGACTGTTTATGTTAGCAGCACGCAGTTGACGGCGACCCTTAGCGCCTCTGATCTTGTCGCGACCAGAACCCTTTCAATTAACGTGGGAACCAAAGGTCACGGCGGATCGAACTTCGTCGACTTCCCCATATTTCCTGCTGGATTTACGTCGTTCAATCGCACGACCGTCGATCTAGATCCATCCTGGTTATTCCTAGAGCAGGACGCACAGGGCGCGCAAGCCCCTACCTACAACGATTCCGCTTGGACTCCGGTGACAGTGCCGCACAATTGGGATATCACTCAAGGCGAAACCGGTGGCCAGTATTACCAAGGCGCTTCTTGGTATCGGCGTCATACGATTGTGGATACGTCCCTTCAAGGAAAAACAATTTATCTCCAATTCGACGCCGCGTTTCGGATCGCAACCGTGTACGTCAACGGCGTTTTTGTGGGGACGCATTCCGGCGGCTTCTCCGCTTTCTCCTACAACATAACGCCTTACGTCAATTTTGGTCAAGATACCGTTATTGCCGTGAGAGTGGATTGGGCGAACCATGACCAAGTGGCGCCTTTGGGTGGAGACATGCAGCTTTTTGGTGGAATTTACCGAGACGTGCGGCTTCTCGCCGTCAATCCCGTTCACATTTCACCTATGGACTATGGGTCGCCCGGCGTGTATTTAACTCCTTCCAACATCACGGCAGGTTCCGCCACGGTCGGCATTAAAACCAAAGTGACGAATGGGACAACGACGAATCAGCCCGTCACCGTTCACGTCACCGTGCATGATGCCAGTAACTTTGTTTCCGCATCCTCCTTTTACTCGGCGGTCATCTCGTCCAGCACGGTGCTGGTCGATGTCATCTATAACATGAACGTCAATGCTCCCCACCTTTGGAACAGCGTTCAGGATCCTTTCCTCTATACGGCGACCGTCGACTTGCTGGATTCGCAACGGAATCTTCTCGATGAAGTTATTCAGCCCTTAGGGTTTCGCACCTTTTCGGTCGATTCCAACAATGGCCTGACGCTCAATGGGAAACTGGTCAATTTGCATGGAGCGTCTTACCATCAGTATGACCCAGGAAGAGGCTGGGCCGCCACGCAGCCCGACCGGCTGCGGGATTTCTCGCTGATGCAGGAAATGGGTGTTAATGCCGTGAGGTTTGTCCATTACGAGCATCCGCAGGCGGATTACAATTTGGCGGACTCGATGGGCTTCATCAACTCGACGGAAGAACCGCTCGTCGGCAATATTAATAACAATGCCTCCAACGCCGCCCCGTTTGCAGCCAATATTCAGCAGCAACTGCTCGAATTGATCCGGCAAAACTACAATCATCCTTCGATATTGTTCTGGGGTATTGCTAACGAAATTACCTATTCTGTGCCCGCGCACGTGGAAGTGCCATTGATCTCCAGCCAGACTTTATTGGCCAAAGCGGAAGATCCTAATCGTTTAACGACGATCGCATCGTCAGCGCCTTTGGGAGACCCCTCAAATCAATTTACCGACGTGGTTCAATTCAACCGCTACTTCGGCTGGTACTCGAGCGTTTTCAGCGGCATTGTTGCCGACATGAACCAAACACACCAACAATCGCCGACGCGAGTCATTGGCATCAGCGAATATGGCGGCGGCGCGAGCATCAACGAACATCAGCAAAATCCGCAGAGCGTGGTCGTCCTCAGTTCGTTCCACCCGGAGGAATACCAAACTTTGCTCCATGAATCCCACTGGCAAAGCTTCAGCCAGCAGCTCCCATTCATTTATTCCGAATTTATCTGGAACATGTTTAATTTCCCCAGTCCAGGCAAGCACGAAGGTGATGCGAATGGGGTGAATGATAAGGGCATGGTGACGTTCGACCATCAGACCCGTAAAGACGCTTTCTACTGGTACAAAGTGAATTGGAGCAACACGCCGACCACCTATATCACCAGCCGGCGCTTCAGCCCGCATTACACTCAGCCGATTGAAGTGAAGGTTTATTCCAATACCCCGGCCGTGTCACTCACCGTCAATGGGATCACGCTTGCTGCGTCCACCACAACGGCTAAAAATATTTTCACCTGGGGCAACGTTGCGTTAGTGCCGGGGACCAATACGATTGCGGCCACAGGGGGATCGGGGACGTCGGATCTCTTCACGACTACGTTGGATACGACGCCGGTTGTCCCGATCGTCTCATCGGACTCACCGTCTTTCGCGACCGTCGCTAAATCTACCATTACGTTTTCTGTTTTGGGGGCCCAGTTCCAACCGGGGGCCATCGTGCAAATTAATAATCAGCCGCGAACAACGGTGTATGTGAGTACGGGGCAATTGAATGTCAGCAACCTGCCTGTCGATATGGCAACGGTCGGGAACGACATCATAACGGTGGTGAACCCCGCGGGGGAAATTTCTACCGGCTCCGTCAATTTCAGCATACTTCCAGTTGTGATCAATACTCCGGTGGTCAGCAACCTATCGCCCACCACCGCCGTGCTTGGTCAAGCACCATTTTCGCTCACAGTTCTCGGCTCCAATTTTGTTCCCAATACTGTTGTGAATGTGAACGGGCAACCCCGTACTACCGTTTATGGCAGTACGGGATCTCTGGCGGCCCCGTTTTTAGCGTCGGACTTGATGACAGCGGGTTCACTCGCGATTACGGCGGTTAGTCCATCACACGGTACCTCCAACGCTTTGGGGTTTGCCGTACAGAACTCCACCTATACACCCGTCGTGTATTCGGTCCAACCGGCTACTGTGACCGTTAATTCAGCTCCCTCGACCCTCGTGGTCAACGGCGCTCAGTTTGAGCCGGGGGCGGTCGTGCAATTAAATGGTTTGCGCCGGAGCACCGTCTTTGTCAGCAGCTTGCAAGTCACCGCTCAAACAACCTCGACCGATCTGACAACGATTCAAAATTTGCCTCTGACGGTTATGAACCCAGAAATCGTCATGTCAACAACCACGGTTTATGTGACGGTTGATCCTCCGGTTGTGAGCACGCCTATTATTTATTCACTTAACCCCAGTTCGGCAACGATTGGAAGCTCAACGGTCACCGTGACCTTATCCGGAATCAATTTTGTTCCGAATTCCGTCGTCCAAATCGATCAACAATCGCGTCCAACGGTTTATCAATCGAGTAGGCAGATTACCACATCGATTTTCAGCTCGGATTTGGCGGTGGGCGCCACCCTTCAAATTACGGCTTCTACGCCTTACGTGGGCGTGTCCACCACCGTGGTTCCATTCTTCGTCGTGCCCCCGAGACTCGTCCCGATTATTTACTCGGTTACCCCGAGCACGACAATTGTAAATACGTCCACGATAAGCTTTGTTCTAAACGGCGCGCATTTTCAACTGGGGGCGGCGATATTTATCAATGGCCAGGCGCGTGACACCGTTTTCGTAAGCAGCCTCCAACTGGCGGGCGCGACACTTCCTTCCGACATGGCGACGATTCAAAATTTGACGATGTCCGTGCTAAATCCGCAGACCATGTTGTCGACCACGTCGGTCAATCTGGCCGTCGACCCCGCGTCTTTCGGAACGGACATTCTTTACACGATTAACCCGACCTCTGGCACCGTCGGGAGTTCGTCGTTTTCAGTGACTTTGGTGGGTGCCAACTTCGTACCTAACACGATCGCCCAGGTTAACAATGTGGCGCGACCCACCGTTTATATGAGCAGCACCATGATTATTGGCACCGTTCTAGCTTCCGATCTTACCCAGGCCACAACACTTCAAATCAATTGCGGCACCCGCAACCACGGGGGTTCAAATTTTCTTCCGCTTAACGTTGTTTTCTACGGAAGCGCTTACGCCGCGCCGGGGCCCTATCAAGGAGCCGTTTTCGTCGATCGCTTTAGCCCTCCGACCGTTTCGGGAACGCTACCCTCGACCATTTCGTATGCAGGCGTTCGGGCTTACCCTAACCCCTGGCGCGCCAACTTGCATGCCCAGATTCCGGTTACCATCGATAATCTTATGGCGGGGGGTACAGCGAAGATCTTTACCGTTTCTGGGCAGTGGGTAAAATCGCTGGCCGTGGATAATCTTGGCATCGCCCGCTGGGACCTTACCAATGATAGCGGTGAAACCGTGGCTTCCGGAATCTACCTTTACCTCGTCACAAGCAACGCCGCCCAAAAAACCACCGGCCAAATTGGCCTTATCCGCTAAGGATATCACTCGAAAATTGGCACAGCACTTGGCGATTTGTAGCTAAGTGTGTCCCGACTGCGGAGCAGTCTTAAATACTTTTTGACTGAAACGACAACGGTGCCAGACGCCCGACTTTCGCAGGAAACCCATTCTATTGACGGACGTTCACCGCCGTCTCTCGGTTCTCACTTCTTGCGTCTAGAGCTTTCATATCTTAAGCTTTGGAAAGTCCGAGATCAGAGGGCCGAGAGAAAAAAGGGCGAACTAAAACACGGCTTTAGGTGTGTACGCACTAGGCTCGGCTGAAATAATGTCCATTAAAATTTTGCAGAATGAAAACATTGATGCGTTTAAGCTTAACGATTGCGCCTTGGGTTCTAGGTTCGGGGACTTTGGCCGCTGAGCTGCATATTTCAGGTCATGCGGAACCCTTTTATCATGCCGGCTGGGCCGCGTTTTATTGCCTTCCAGTTCTCTCTTGCCTGGCTTTTCTCTCTCCGCCGCACCGGACTAAGATCGCCTCCGCCGTGATTGGGCTCAATGTCGCCGCGGCCGCCCTCATGGACCTTTGGATGACCTGGGTGAAATATCACAGCTCCGACCATGGCTATGCTTTGACGTACGTCTTCTTCGCCGAAGGCGTGACGCTCGTCGGCTGCGCGCTCGGATTGGGGCTACCTTGGATAGCGCGTTACGCCCACCAGCCGGATCACCGAAATTCCCTGACTTATAAATTTCTCGGCATCAGCGCCTGGGGGCTACTCGGACTGACGATCCTGACCGGGCTGTATTTATTTGCTGCGGGCTTCACGCCAAAGCCAGTCATCGCATAAACGAATGCCCGGAAAGCTGTAGGCCTTCCCCCGGAGGCGAACGTGGCCGAATCCGGATAACGGTCTCATCGACTTCTTGGGTTGGCCGTCCCCAAATGTTCGATAATTTAGAATGCCCTTCCAACTCCAGACGTTTATAGCCGCCTTCATTTTTATTTTCCTGATAGGCTGCGGCCATTCTGTACTCGCGATAAATGACCGCCCAGTGCACATCCCATTTGAAGGAACCCGCGTTGCTCAATAAAGTCCGGGATCATCCTGGCGCGGAGCGGGGCTGGCAAAAAACTTTTCTATTGACCCTTTTGCTTGTGGCGCGCGAAGGGGCCAGTCACGCGGCTCTCAATGTGCGAGGGAAAACGTCTCTACCTCCGTTCAGCTGCCCCGGCGGAGGTCTCCCTGAACGAGTTCCTCCAAGTCAAAGCCAATCCGAATATGCTTATGCCTGTATTTCTTCGCGCGGCATGCGAGAAGGCCCCTATCGAGAATATTTCCGTCAGGGCGCGATGGCGGCTAAAGGCCATTATCAAACCGGCAAAACCGACGGCCAATGGACCTTTTATTATGGCTCCGGATTCCCGATGTCGCGCGGGACCCTGCGCGCAGAAAAACGCGAAGGCGTGTGGACCTCGGATTACGAAAACGGCCAAAGATTGGCAGAGGGAACATACGCGGCCGGCCAGTTGGATGGCCCTTGGAAAGAATGGTATGAGAATGGGCAATTGAAATCGGAAGGCGCTTACCGGGCCGGCTTGCAAACGGGTTCCTGGAAATTTTGGTTTCCCAATGGCCGGCCGGACCGCGGCGGCTTGTACAGCGGAACCCACAGGGTCTTGCCGCAAAACACGATACTGCCGGCGGAGTCAGGAAAATGGACAAAAGCGACTGGAGGGGGTTTTTGACCATGGCCAGCCCATTGGACGATGGACAGAATGGACCGAGGACGGTCAAATCGTCCATTCGTCGAACACCTGGCGTTCAAAAAAACAAGAGGAAAAATCCATGGAATCGAAAGAACAGCAAACCATCGCTGCCGCGTTAGAAGTCCTCAAAGTTTTGGATTATTCCTTAACGTTGCAGGATGAGGCCGGAAATCAGCATAACGCTTACAATTTTTATTTGCTTATCAAGCAAAGCGATCCACCGGTCAAAGCCTTTTGGTCAACATCTCAAGACACACTTCCAACCATTGAAAAAGGAGCGGTTTACCAAGTGACGATTGAGCCTTCTATGGATTATCCAGAGGCCTCTTTTAAAGTCCGGCGAATTATAAAGAACAAAGATCTGATCTACATTGATCAAGACCATTCCGCGACCGCCGCCGGCCATGCTATTGTCCAAGGAGGCCCCTACAGATTCCCAGTCCCTCATCGAACGCGTGAAGCATCAGGATGGGTCCGTGCTTGACGGACCAAAAGAAAATGGTCCTCAGGCCGTCGTCACATTAACCGCCCTTCCCAACCCCGCGGCCATGAGTGCGATTCATCTCGTCCCTTTTTTACCGGGTGGATCCGCCTCCGACCAGTTGGATGAGCCAGGGTTCAGAAAGCTGATGCGCAACAGCCGCCCGTTGCCGGCGTCCGATCCTTCCCTTCTGCAGCGGAGTTACAGTCCGTGGTATTCCGGGTCTTTTTTAGAAGGCGGGGTCACGTATTCGGTCCTACTCTTTCGCGGCGGCCGCGGTCTCTTGCGTTTTCCGAATGGGACAATCGGGTATTTTGAGACGGCGAGCTTGAACAAATAATTCCTTATACAGGTACTCAAGCAGGCAATGGAACGACTAAGCTCATCTGGTATCTCGGTTAGAATAGTCGTTACCGGCGTGGCAATGTGCCTGGCCGGGGGGTATGGGGCGCGCAGGCGTCCCGGAACGGGAGGACTACATTGTTGGTCGCATTGGAATCCAAGTCGCCGAAGGTCCGAGCAAATGCCGCCGCCAGGGTTCAGGCCAGACACCAGGTGGCCGACATCCCGGCAATCATCGCGATTGTAAATAAATATCTTGCCGACGACACGCGCCGGGATACGGTCAGAGATAACATGCTCTTGCTCGGGAAACTGCGCGCCGTCGAGGCGATTCCGCTGCTCCTCGACAATCTGACATACGACGTGTTTTACAAAGAGACCAAGCGGCTGCAGTCGGTCGAAGACCTTTACCCGGCGGTGCAGGCTTTGATCGATATTGGTCGACCGTCGCTCGGTCCGGTGCAAGCGAAACTTTCTTCCGGGGGAGATGAAATCCTTGCGAAGAACGGCACCACCGTACTGAAGGGAATTTTGGGGCACGAGGGAGCACGCGACCTCCTAACCGCCCAGGCAGCCGCTGCGGCCGACGAGGCGGCTCGTGTACGGTTGAACAGGCTAATCGCGGTGCTAGAGGAGGTGTAGAGTGTTGAAGAGCATTGGGGACAATCCCTTTCAGAAAGTCGGTGATAGGAAGCCTATTAAATCAGAGTACAAATCCCAGATTCTCCGGCCACCCGGTTCTCTGGCCGCCCTGTCGCGAAAAAGTTAAAACTGCATGGTCTAGAAAAATAGAAACTGCATGGTGTAGTCGGTTGCTACGCTTCTCCAACACTCAAGGAGGACGTAATGGAGGACCGACTGACCATGAAGAACGGTGATCTGGATCGACTGCACGTGATACGACAAGTGAGCGAAAAGCGTCTGAGCTGGCCCCAAGCATCGCAACGGCTTGGACTGTGTGTTCGCCAAATTGGAACACTGTGCGCTGATTTTCGTAAGCGCGGCGCCCAAGCGCTTGTTCACCGTTTACGCGGCCAGCCTTCGAACCACCAATTGGGTCCCACGATTCTCACGCGCGCGCTCGCGATTTTGCGCGGTCCGCTTTACGCTGGATTTGGTCCGACGTTTGCTAATGAAAAGATTCGTTTGGCGCCGCACCATTTGAAATTATCGACGCCGGTGTTACGGGCCGGGATGATCAAAGCGGGGCTGTGGAAAGCGCATCGTCCTGGGGTGCGGCACCGGGCGTGGCGACAGCGTCGCGACGGCGTCGGAATGCTGGTTCAGCTCGATGGTTCGGATCATGACTGGTTCGAAGGACGCGGATCCCGGTGTGTGCTGATCGTTTACATTGACGATGCCACCAGCCGGATTCTCTATGCCGAATTTGTCGATGTCGAAGACACGCTAACGCTCTTGCGCACGACGCGTTCTTACCTGCTCAACTACGGCCGACCGATTGCTTTTTATGTGGATAAG
>JBBQYF010000056.1:0-14107 GCA_038208955.1 Elusimicrobiota bacterium | reverse complement strand
TTGACAAGGTGATTGTATCGACGCATTGCCAGGATGATCTGGGAATGTCCGTCGCCAATTCGTTGGCCGCTGTACGCGCCGGAGCGCGCCAAGTGGAGTGCACGATTAACGGCCTGGGGGAGCGCGCCGGCAATACGAGTTTGGAAGAAGTCGTCATGGCGCTCAAGACGCGTCAGGATCATTTCGGCGTCTCCACGCGAATTAAAACGAAGGAGATCGCCAAGTCGAGCCGGTTGGTTTCGGCGTTGACGGGCGTTTTGGTTCCACCGAACAAAGCGATCGTCGGGGCCAATGCCTTCGCACATTCTTCCGGCGTGCATCAAGACGGTGTGTTGAAATTCCGCAAGACCTACGAAATTATGAACCCGGAAGATGTGGGTATCGAGGAGTCGGCGCTGTTGCTCACCTCGCGAAGCGGCCGTCATGCTTTAGACAACCGGCTGCGCCACTTGGGGTATAAAATGTCCAAACCCAAGCTGGATGAGATGTTTGTTCGCTTTAAAGCCTTAGCCGATAAGAAGCGCTATGTTTTTGACGATGATTTGCTGGCCTTGGTCGAAGACAAGAACACGGAAAGCAAAGAGGCTTACGCCCTCGATTATTTGCATTCGTCGGGAGGGACCGGCGTGGTTCCTACGGCGACCGTTCGGCTGAGGAAGGCTAATGGGGAGATCGTCCAGGAAGCTTCCTGCGGGGATGGGCCGGTCGACGCGGCGACGCGGGCGATTAATAAAATCGTCGGTGTTAAGGCGAAGATGCAGGACTACAGCCTGCGTGCCATAACGAGCGGTCAGGACGCGCAGGGCGAGGTAACCGTGCGTATCGAGGAGCTTGGCTTGACCATTCTAGGCCGCGGCGCCTCGACGGACATTATCGAAGCCAGCGCCAAAGCTTATTTGAATGCGTTGAACAAACTCGTCCAAGCCAAGCAACGCCGAAAATAGATCTAGCGAGGGTCCGGCGCGGGGCGGGCCGGGACCCAATGATTTTTGGACCAAGACAAACGAGGAGCTCTTATGGGACAAACAGCGATGCAGAAAATCCTGGCGGCGCACGCGGGGAAAACATCCGTCGAGCCCGGTGAATTTATTATGGCGAAGGCCGACTTGGCCATGGCGAACGACGTCACAGCGCCGATTTCCATCAAAGCCCTTGAGCGGGCCGGTATTACGAAGCTTTGGGATAAAGACCGAATTGCGATCGTGTTTTCTCACTTCGTGCCGGCGAAAGACATTCTGAGCGCGGCACAGGCGGCGGTCGCGCGGGAATTCGCCCTCAAATACGATCTTAGCCTTTTCTTCGATGAAGGCCGTGGCGGCATCGAGCATTCGCTTCTTCCGGAATTGGGGTTGGTCGTACCGGGCGATGTCGTCATTGGGGCGGATTCGCATTCTTGCACCTATGGAGGACTAGGTCTATTCTCGACGGGCGTCGGAAGCACGGATTTGGCAGCGGTAATGGCGACCGGCGAGATATGGCTAAAGGTGCCTGAAACGATGAAGTTCAATTACCGCGGCAAGCCTGGTCCTTGGGTGACGGGTAAGGATCTGATTTTATTCACGATCGGTCAAATTACCTTCGACGGCGCGCTCTACAAAAATATGGAGTTCACCGGACCGGCGTTGCAACACCTCTCAATGGAAGCGCGTTTGACGATGACCAATATGGTGATCGAGGCCGGGGGTAAAAGTGGATTTATTGAAGCCGACGCCGTAACGGAGGAGTATCTGAAAGGCCGCGCTAAACGGCCTTACCAAATCTATAAGAGTGATCCGGACGCCATCTATTGCGCGAACTATGACTGGGACATTTCCGGTATGGAACCGCAGGTGGCGCAGCCAAACCTACCCGATAAAGTGGCGGGTTTGAGTAAAGTCGTTGGCGCCAAAGTTCATTCGGCGTTTCTGGGCTCCTGCACGAATGGCCGCATTGAAGATTTGCGAATAGCCGCTGATATTCTCAAAGGTCATAAGGTGGCCAAAGGTCTAAGATTCATGGTGATTCCGGCAACGCAAAATGTTTATCGCCAGGCGCTCAAAGAAGGTCTGATCGATATCTTCATGGAAGCCGAGGCGATCGTGTCCGCGGCGACCTGCGGGCCATGTCTGGGCGGCCATATGGGCGTTCTGGGCCCGAACGAAGTATGCATTTCGTCGAGCAACCGGAATTTCCCAGGCCGCATGGGACACCGGGATTCCCAAGTGTATCTGGCCAATCCCGCCGTCGTCACCGCCAGTGCCATTACAGGCTGCATCACGCATCCGGACGACATTGTGGGCAAGCCAACGATTAAAGCCGCATAGAACGCCAAGGAGATCTCTCGATGATTCATGGAACAGGCTACAAATTCGGAGACAACGTCGATACCGATCAGATTATTTCAGCGAAGTATCTGGTGACGACTGATCCCAAGGAACTGGCTAAGTACTGTATGGAATCGGCCGATCCCGATTTCTCCAAAAAGGTTAAGGCCGGAGACATGCTCGTCGCTGGCCGTAATTTCGGCTGCGGGTCGAGCCGTGAGCACGCTCCGTTATCGATCAAAGGCCTGGGTCTTGGATTAGTGATCGCGGAATCGTTTGCCCGAATCTTTTTCCGCAACTGTATCAACATCGGCATGCCGATTCTGGAATGTCCCCAAGCGGCCCGGGATGCGAAGGACGGCGACCAATTTAACGTCGATTTGGATCAGGGAATAATCAAGAACGTGACGCAGGGGAAAAGCTATCAGGCGCAGCCGTTTCCAGACTTTATGCAGCAGATTATTTCGGCGGGGGGACTGATGCCCTACGTGAAGAAGCGCCTAGCCGTCGGAAACTAGCTTTGGGTGGCGAGGTCGTTGGTGAGTTTTTTAAAGTTGAGCAAAGCAAAGACTTCGAGTGCGCGTTCGGCGTCAATATCTTTGGCGCGGGTGGTATCGTCGAGTTCATCCACTAGCGTTAATTCGACGTGATTGCCTTCTTTGGCTTGCAAGATGTCAGCGACTCGGTTAATGACGTCCATCGAAGCGCTTTTGAGTGAAGCCGTGTTCTCGTCAAAAAGGTATTTGGCCTGCAGGGTGACGCGAATATGGCCTTTTTCCAAATAGCTGATATTGAGCGCTGTTTCCGGCATATCCCCACCGTAATTTAGCGATTTCTCTTTCTGATGATTGGCGGCGTTGTTCACAATTTCCTGTCGAATCTGCAGCAGGTAGGCTTCAGCTTCTTTGGTGTTCTGCTTGCGCTGAATGGCTTTCTCAAAACTTTCAAACGCTTCGCCTAATCGGCCTAAATTGTAGAGTTGCGTTCCTTGCCAGTAGTAATTATTGTCGCTCTGGTCGGCGGACCCTCCGCCATTGCCTGCTGGGGCATTCTCTTTCGCCGTTTTGGAAGCATCGTCGGCGTAAGACAAACGAGCGCCCGACACCAATGCCAATAAGGGTAGGAGAAATAGAAAGGAACGATTAATCATGGGGTAGCGCTCCCAGGCATGCCGTTGAGTAGGATGGCCATGGCCGAACCTCTTTTGTCCGAACCCGCGGGGCTAGCTTGGTTAATCTTGTCGATAGGGATGTACAACTTGTTGGCAAAATATTTAGCCAGGGCTTGTTCACGGCTGGTCGCGAGCTCCGAATCGCTATCATAGGGTTGAATCGTAAACGGGATGCTGGACGTCTCGCGGATAGCGTCGCAGACCTTATCAAGCAAGATGGGCGCTTCTTTGCTGAATTCCATTTTTTTCTCCTGGAAAATGCGTTTCGAGGAGAGCTCAACCGAGACTTTATTTCCTTCCCGGATGATCAAGGACGAGAACTGCACCGGCTGACCCATGTAGGTATGATGATACCCTTCGCGATCACTCGTGGCGAGTTGGGGGATATACACGGTATCGACAGCCGCATGATCGCGCACGCTGTCTTCGCCATTCCACGTCAACATGACGGGAGGCGATCCCTTGCCCTCTTGCGTCGCGACGGGAGTACCCGCCTGATCGATGACCGCGAACGTCCAATCTTTGGCCGGCTTGTCAATTGCGCCGCGCATGACGAGATAAGGCGCTTTCGTAATTTCAGGCAACCAAGGATGAATCAATTGTTCATCTTGAAAATCCATCATCGTCGAAAAATCGCGCCCTTCTTCAAAATTAATCGGATTGCCCAGCACGGGCGTTAGGCGCTCCTCGGGAAAGTTCTGAATATCTTCTAAGTTGAAGGCCGCCGGGGGATCAAATTTTCCGACGGTCAACTTCTGCTTGTTAACGCCTGTTGACGTCGCCGAGAACTCACCTTGTTTGACCTGCTTGACATCGCTTTTGGCTGACGGAGCGATGGGTGCCGAATTCGCCGGTGCGCCGAAAGCGATACCTCCGGTTAAACTCAACATCGTTAAAGAATAGGGCATCCAAGATTTCATGTCTAAAATCCTTTTCATGACGAGAGCGAAAAGTTAAAGGTAATAATGCCCCACTCGCCTTCGCCTTGATCGGTCGACTTGGAGGGAGCAAATTGCCATTGCTTCAGGGCGTCGATGCCGAGCTGGTCGAGCTGCGGATAGCCGGTCGTCTTTGTGACGCGGATATTCGGCCGGACGGTCCCTTCGGGGGTTACCGTAAAATAAAGCCGGACGGAACCAATAATGCCTTGTTCTTCGGCCCAGGCGGGATATTGTGGAATCACTTTTTTAACGATCGGTCGATTATTCAGCGGTCCAGATATATCAAATGCCTGCTTCGTTTTAGCCGTCGATTTCGAGGAAGCGTCATTTGTCAGTTGGTTGTCCAGTTGTTGCGCCGCGCTGGGAATATTGTTGACCCCGGCCAGCGTCGCCATATGGCCGCCCCCGAACATTGATTTACTCACGAGTCCCGGCGCGGCGCTGCCGGTTCTATTTTCCAGCACGGCTCCGGTATTGGCACCCGTGGGGGCTGTTCCGGAAACCCCGGTGCCCGCGAGCGGAATCGAACGTGCCGAGGCGTTGAGACTGCTTAAATCCGGTTTGGCGGTGTAAGGAACGGAGGTCAGGCCTGCGCGTTTCGACTTGGCATCTTGCAAGCTCGGCGCGCCGTAATTCAAAGCTATTTTTGCCGACGAGTTGCCCGTCGCGATCGGGATCGAATTAGCACCGCCGGCCAGTGCCTCGTTCGGGCTCACTTGAAAGGGTAAATCTTTGGCTTTAATTCCACTGAAACTCTTGGCCGTCAACGTGGGGCCGCCCAAAGGGACGGACGGCATCGGCTTATTAATGTTGCTGATGGTGTTCGGTGAATTCGCCATCGCGAGATCTTCCGCGGAGGTTTTCGGGGTGAAGGATTTGGAGATGAGCCTCGGCATGGTCCGGTCTTGAAGCACGGGCTGAACGGGGGCCGCCACTTGCGGAACGACCGGTTCCGGAGCCATATGGGCAAGTTGGTCGCTCGGCTTGATCAACATTTGCTTGAGCGTATCCATAATCGATTTCGGCGCTTCGGGTTGGGCGGCCCCGGGGCTCGCGACTTGATCGACAACATCGATCGTCACGAAATCATGGGCGGCTTGGAAATCACTCTTGAGCATCATTGGATTCCATAACAACATTAAAGCGTGCAAACCAACAGCCACCGCTAAGCAAACAGACTGTCGGGACGTCGTCGATTCGTTCGTGATTTCCGGGTAGATCATGGTTGCTTCTTCCCTTCGTCCTGTTGGGTGGCGATGGCGATGCGTTGGGCCCCCGCCTTTTTCGTAAGGTCCATGACTTGTTCAACTTGGCCGTACGCAACACCTTGGTCGGCGCGAATAATCACGAGAAAATCTTTTTTGTCTCCCGCAAGCTCCTGACTGAGCGTGCTCGCCAGAGTATCCCAGTTGACCGTTGTTTCATTGATCGCCAAGTCGCCTTTTAGCGACAAACTGATGCTGATATTTTTTTCTTTGCTCTCGGCCGTAACGGCTTTGGGCAATTTCACTTCAAACCCGGGCAAATTCAAAATGGGGGAGGTGGCCAGCAGAATAATCAGCAGCACCAGTGATACGTCGATCACGGGAATAATATTCACGCCCGAGAGGGCTTTCGGTTCTTCGGATTGAGGTCGAAATTTCATAAATCTCCTCCGTCCCTATAACTTCTTGGCCGCGGCGGTCGGTTGCGGCCCGCCGGCTTTGTGGAGCAGCGCTATTTTGTCGGCGCCCTGCTGCTTAACCAAATCTAACACCGACACGAATCGCCCATGGGGAACCATAGGATCGGCTGTAAAAAGAACAGTCTTGTCGGTCCGGTTCCAGAGGGCCTGCGAAAGCCTAGTGGCCAGATCCACGTCGTCGGTTATTTTAATGGTGTTCAGCGTAACACTCCCGTTCCCGTTCAGCAACAGAATGATCGGTGGCTCAAGGGGCTTAGCGGCCAGCGACTTCACGGCAGTCGCTTTGGTCGCCTGAACTTTAATCATCGATTGCATAATCATGGGAGAAAGCACCATGAGAATGATCAAGAGGACAAGCGACAGATCAGCCAACGGAATAACGTTGACCTCTGAGAGTGTTTCCTCGTTATCTTGTGGGCCCGCAGCGGACATTCGGGAACCCTATTTCTTACCCGTGTAAATCAAGATGGCGACTTCTTGCGTCAGAAGGTCGTAATCCTGCACGGTTTTTCGTACTTTCGAGGTGAAGATGTTGTAAAGCACGGAGGCCGTGACAGCGACCGTAATACCCGCGGCCGTAGCAATTAAGGCTTCAGCGATACCGGCGGCGACGATCGTCGGACCACCCGAACCCGAGAGCGCCAAATCACGGAACGCGCGAATAACACCGAGGACGGTTCCCAGCAGTCCTAAGAGCGGTCCGATGAAAGCTAGCGTACCAAAGAGCGCTAAATGTTTATTCAACAGTCCCTGGAGTTTCATACGGTAGAGAGCGAAAATGCTTTCCATTTCTTCCCGCGGGAAACTAGCGGCGTTCAAAGCCACTTCCAGCGCATGCGTAATAAAGCTTGGGTTTTTGGAACATAAAGCAATGGCTTCCTTAACCTGGCCCTGACGCAGACATTGCTTAATGCGCTCGGCGACGGCAGGATCCAGTCGTCCGATCTTCATCATTGCCCAAAACCGTTCAAGCGCGTAGGCCACCACAAGAATGGAACAGAAAAGCATGACCCACATCACCCATCCACCCTTATTTAACAATTCCATAAAAGACATGCTTCCCATAGTTATTGACCTCCTTGAAGTTCCTTCAATTTCTGTTGCGCCATGCTGACGTACTCTTGATTTTTACTAGATGACGCAATGTCGCTGTAAATCGTTTTTAACCCTTGCGTCGACCCCTTTGCTTCGATCATCTTTGCCAATTCGAGAAGACCTGCGATTCGAAATTCGTTGTCACGCGGGCCGGCGGTCAAAAGGCGCTGGAAGGCTTGCTGAGCCTGGGCGTCCTCATGCATGTTCTGGTAAGCGTCCCCAATATGGTACTGCGCTTCGGTGCGTTCCGCGGTTCCCGCCGAAACGGTCGAGAACTGGCGAATGGCATTTTGAAAATCACCTTTTGAGGCATAGAGCGTACCGATTTGCAGTCGCACAAAGTTGGCCTTATCGTCATTCGGGAAAAGTTGGAGGTAGTTCTGGTAGGCCTTAATGGCTTCTTCGATGCGGAACGCTTTCTTATAACACAAGGCCACATTGATCGCCGCGTCTTTGGCGAGCGGATTTTGCGGAAAGCGCTTTAGGAATTCGCCGAAACCGTCGCCCGCTTTCGCGTAATCCTTTTCGTTAAAGAAGCTCACGCCTACCTGGAACATGGCTTGGCCGACCATCTTGTCGTCCGGATAATTAATGTAAAAGCTTTTGTAAGCCGACGCTGCCGCGTCCATATTTTGTAAGAAGAAATAACATTCGGCGTTGTAGAAATAGGCCTGCCCGGCATATTCGTCGTTCGGGTACGAGAGCATGATGCGCTGGAAATATTTTTGCGCTGCGGCATAATCCTTCTTGTTGAAAAGAGCCGCCCCGCGTTCCCAAAGTATGGCCGAGGCCGTTTTGCTACTCGGGACACATCGCAGCAAGTTGCTGAGTTGTTCGGAATGCAAGCTGCTGTTGGACGTTCCTTGATTCTGGTAAGCCTGAAGGAGCATCTCGCAGGCGCCTTTATTCCGGTCGTCGGCGGGATAGGCGCTTTTGAACGCCGTGAGCTCTTGGTAGGCGCCTTGCAAGTCTCCCTTATTGTAGTAGCTCTGAATAATTTGAAATTGGGCTTCCTGCGCTTCCGCGGTCTGCGGGTAATTGGCCGCGAGGGATTGATACGCGGCGATTGCTTGGTCAAAATGTCCGAGCCCAAATTGTGTTCGGCCGGTCTGTAAATAAGCTTGCGACCGGAACGGCGAGTAGCGGTAACCATCGATTAACTGTTTCCAGCGGGCGATCGCTTCCGTGTAATATTGCTGGTTATAAAGCGACATGCCCGAGGTGTAAAGCGCTTCGGCCACGCGAACGGTGTTGGTTGATTCGTGAATGAAGGCGTCCATTTGCGCCAAGGCGCCGTCGTAGTTTTTCTGGTTAAAGTAAATCTTGCCGAGCTGCAGTTTGGCGTCGGAAGCGACGGGTCCATTGCCGAGTTCTGTGGCTCGCTGCATCGCTTGTTCTTCAAATATCTTGGCCTTATCAAGTCCTTCGGAGCCCGTCGCTGCAAGGCTTGCCGCCAACCCTTGCAAGGCATAAGGAATCAGCGGATGGTCCGGCGCTACCTCGACGAACTTTTGATAGGTTACCTGGGCATGTTTGTAATCCCCAATAGAGTAATAGCCTTCGGCAATCCAGAAAAGAGTGTTTTTTCGCCACACATCGGATTTGGTTTCTTCCTGTTGCTGGAGACTTTCGTTCATGTGGTTCAGCGCGCTGACGATGCGCGTCGGTTCATTGGCGCGGTGCAGACTGAGCGTCATTAAATAAACGGCTTTCCCGGCGGCCGAGCTTTGCGGGAAAAGATCGACGAGGGTTTGATAAGAATCAATGGCCCGATCGAGATCGCTCAGTTGGTCGAAGGCCACGCCTTGCAGCAATAGCGCATAACCCGTCAGGGGATTTTTCGGATATTTGTGAAAAAAGTGGTCCGTCAATTTGACGACGTCGTGATAATTTCCGAGCGCCATATAGGCCCAGATGACGCGAAATTGCGCTTCGGGAGCCAGCTGTTCGGAGGGTATCGAACGAGGTGCCGGCGCGCCGCCATGACCGTTTGACGCGTAGCGACCTTCATCCTTAATGGTGCGGTTCCAGTCGCGTTCATAGACGGGGATAGTCGCTACGAGATACATCCAGTCGGTCCTTAGGGGATGATTCGGATATTCTTTCAGCAAATTTTGCAATGTCAATTCGCAACGCGTGTAATTCTTTTTTTGAAAATCGATGCAGGCCAATCGGTAGAGGGCCAGCGCGCGAAGTTCCGTCGGCGCATCCCTCCGACTGACGGGACCAAAGAATGTCATGGCCAACTCGTAATCTCGCGACTGATAAATCGCTTCGCCGATTAAAATGCGTGCGCGATCAACCCAAGCGCCTTTTTTGGCTTGCGAAAGTAGGTTCTGATAGGCCGAGACCGCTCGGGCAATATCTTTCATTTGGCAGAAACAAGCGATCGAATAATAAAGAGAGGGAATGTTATTGCTGTGCCGCTGAAAGTGGGTTACGGCATCCAAGTAGGTTCCTTTTTCAAATGAAATGAGGCCCGCCAGAAGGTCGACCTTCAACAGGTCACCGTACACCGGATTGACCGTCAGGATATTTTTGTAGGCTTCTTCGGCGCGATCCAGTTTGCCAATGGCGAGATAGGAGCGAGCGATGGTAAACCAGGCTTCCGCGGACAGAAATTTGTTGGATGAGCTCGCGACTTCGCGGGCAATTCGAAGGGTTTCGCCTTCGTCTCCCTTCAAGAGATTGCTTTGGGCCAGGCGAAGCCTTGCGCTATCCGCAAGATAAAGGTACTTACGACCTTTAGCTACAACGACATCAAAGTTGTGGGCGGCATCATCATAGCGGCGCTGGTCGTAAAGGAGTTCTCCGGTCGTGTAGGCGGTGCCGAGCGCTCGGTATTCTTCCGTGAACTGTTCGGAAATGGGTTTGAAAACGTCTAGGAGCGCATCATCATGACCGGGACGAACGTCAACCATATGGGTAAAAGTGCGCTTTTCATCGGCCTGAGCAGTCGACGGATTTAATACCGCGACGAACAAGCTTCCCATGGCAAAAGAGAAAATAATTTTATTCATTTCAAATGTTGTTAAGCGGCTATGCATGTTTGGTTGATTTATGGCAGCGATTGGAATGTTAGCATTGACCCCATATTTCAATTCTTCAACTAGGCCAGTTTAACAGAGCCGAGTCGGACGGTCAAGAGGAAATTAGCTATTTTACAGCTATCTCCCCAATAAATCCACTAATCCCATTGCTCACCATTCTACTGTCAATAGGGTACTCCCAGAAGGTTACGGGCGTATGTCAAAATTGTAACAACCAGGTTAACTTTTATGAATCTCGGGACCACTGAACGATCTGAGCAACCTTAACATTCTGCATAGATCACTCAATTGCCTATTAAAGGATGCTACTGCTACAATGACGTCCCATGACTGCTAAAAACTATCGCATTGCCGTCGTAGGAGCCACCGGCGCCGTGGGGGTGGAATTTTTGCGTCTTCTCGATGAGCGAAAATTTCCGGCAGCGGAGCTGCTTTTACTGGCATCCGCAAGGTCCCGTGGAAAGAAAATGTCCTTTCGAGGGCAAGAGCAGGAAATTCAAGAGCTTAAGGACGACAGTTTTAAGGGCATGGATATCGCTTTTTTCAGCGCCGGCGGCTCGATTTCAAAGAAATATGCTCCACTGGCAGTCCGCGAAGGGGCGGTTGTTATTGATAATTCCTCGGCTTTCCGCATGGATCCGGCCGTCCCCCTCGTTATCCCGGAAATTAATCCTGAAGTCGTGGCTCATCACAAGGGAATTATTGCGAACCCCAATTGTTCGACGATTATTGCGCTCGTCCCGCTCTGGCCGATTCACCAAAAAAACCCGATCCGGCGATTGATCGCCGCTACCTATCAAGCGGCCTCCGGTGCCGGAGCCGCCGCGATGGCAGAACTCGAGGAGTCCACCCGTGCATTTTTGAGCGGGCAGGAATACCGTCATACTGTTTTTCCGCATCCTTCCGCCTTCAATCTCTTCAGCCATAATTCAAACGTCGATCCGCTGAGCGGGTATAACGAGGAAGAGATCAAGATGGTCACCGAAACGCGAAAGATTTTTCAAGACCCCGGTATCCGAATTAGCGCTACGTGCGTTCGCGTGCCGGTCTTGCGGGCCCACTCGGAGGCACTTCATTTCGAATGTGAGCATCCGATTACCGTCGGTGAAGTGCGGGAGATTCTGCGGACGGCCCCCGGGATCAGGATAGTCGATGATCCCGTTAAGAATTATTTTCCCATGCCAAAGGATGCATCCGGTCAGAATGATGTTTTGGTTGGACGTATCCGCCAGGATACCAGCGATCCAAGTGGCCGATCGATCGCGATGTTTGTCGCGGGCGACCAGTTGCTCAAAGGTGCGGCGCTTAATGGCGTGCAAATTGCCGAAGTATGGGTCCGCTTGGACCGGCAAGACTCGCTGCACGCCGCCCCCGCTTGCCGGTGAGCAAACTGGTCGTCAACGCCGATGACTTCGGCCGGTCACCGGCCATCAATGAAGGCATTATTTTAGGACATCAAAAAGGAATTGTCACAAGCGCCAGCTTGATGACTCGCCGCGAAGGCTTGGACGATGCGGTACGATTGGCGAAAATGAATCCGGCTCTGGGGATCGGTCTGCATCTCGACCTCGACCATTTTTTCGAGGTCGAACATGGCGTCGGACGGCTGCTGGGCTACAAAGATTCTTCCTTGCCAATCAGTGCCGTCGCGGCAGAGACGGAACAACAAATTCAGCGAGCCTTGGCAACAGGTTTGCCCATGACCCACGTCGACGGTCACCACCATGTTCATCTGCGTCCGGAACTCTTCGCCACGGTAGCCGCTCTTACAGCGAAATACAAGATTCCCGTTATCCGTTATTTCCGGGGTTTTTATGAAGGGCTGTACGCTGGCGCCCCGATGGACTGGATACCCGATATTGCTCGACGATTCGGACTGCGCCTCGTCGACACGTTTTTCGCAGGCTGGGAACCTGTAGAATCCAGCTTGCCGGGCTACCGTTACTTGGATTTGGATGTACCCTTCAACATGGCTGAATTGATGGTTCATCCTGGGAAGGGCGAGGCGTGGAGAGAGCAGGAACTCGCTCATTGCATCGCTCCTGAGACACGCGAGAAACTTACCTCCCGGAGCATTGATCTAGTAACCTTTGCTCAATTGATTTAATCGTCGTCATTGCGGACAGGAGAGTTTCGATGGAAATCGTGGCGCAGCAGGGTGATATTCTTCAGGTTAAAGCCGACGCCGTGGTGAACCCCGCCAACAGCCTGGGGGAGATGGGCGGCGGAGTAGCCGGCATGCTCCGGCAGGTAGGGGGAGAAGCGATAGAAAAGGAGGCGATGAGTCAGGCGCCCATCGCGATCGGCGACGCGGTTCAAACGGGGGCAGGAACGCTACCTTTTCGCTATATCGTGCATGCTCCGACGATGGAAAAACCAGCGCAATCAACCACGTCGGAAAAAGTGCGAAAAGCAACACTCGCGGCCCTCTTGTGCGCAGACAGTTACGGCGTTAAAACCTTGGCGATGCCCGGGATGGGGACGGGGACCGGTGGCATTTCGCCTTCTACTGCGGCGGAAGTGATGGTCGAGACGCTGCGCAATTATGAAACCGCGAGCGTACGAAAAATTATTTTGATCGACCAAAACCCCGACGTGGTCGCCGCTTTTCGAGCCGCGCTGATGGCCGAGCGCGCCTAACCACGTCCATGGGGAGTATTTCAGAAAGTTTTCAGCAGTTGAGCGAAGTGCTCTTAGCCGAGGCTCAAAAACCGATTACCACCCGACCGACAGAAAGTGTCCTGCTCTGGCAACGTTTACTCAGAGTGGTCTTGCCGGCGGCGGTCCGAATCAGTTCGGGGTCCATTGTCGACATCAGGGACCGGCAAGTCGGGCCTTTTGATCTTATTGCGAGCCTTGATGCCTATCCGATATTTGGGGACGAACGGGTTTCCATTGTTCCGGCGGACGCGGTAATTTTCTGTTTGCAGGTGAGGTCTCTTGAGGCCTCCAATCTTTCGGAATTCGGCACCACCGCGGCGTCCCTCCGCAAGCTAGAAAGCCAATCTCCTGCGCCTACCTTTTGCGCGGCGGTGGTTTTTGGTCTATTACCGCTTTTAGAACTTTCAGAATTCATGAAAGGTTCTGAAGGGCAAGCCGTTGATGGGGTACTGTCGTTAGGCCATCATTTTATCGTGCGAAATTCGCAAGGATGGTACGGCGATACAAAAGCAGTGCCGTTTGTGACCGAGCGCGATGCTGGCGCGGCATTCAAGGCCTTTACCTTTTTGCTCTTGAATATCGCACAGGCCCGGCTGGGACAGCCTTTCGTCGCCTCGGCTTATCAGCATCTATAAATTGATTTGACGCGCAATAGCCTGTTAATTATAATAGCCCCTTAATGACTACTACCTTTTTCCCAAAACCTTCCAAGCCTGTACGTCGCTGGCATGTGATTGATGCCAAGGATCAGCCTTTGGGGCGTTTGGCGACTCGAGCGGCCACCCTGCTTCGCGGCAAACATAAGCCAACCTTTACTCCTTATTTGGACGAAGGCGATTTTGTCGTCGTTGTCAACGCCGCCTTAGTGAAGTTAACCGGAAATAAGCTCGAGCAGAAAGTGGCCTTTAGTCATTCTCTTTATCCCGGGGGTTTGAAACTCGTTCCTTATAAACGGATCATGGCCGAACGCCCTGAGCGGGCGATTACGCATGCCATCAGCGGAATGCTTTCCAAAAGCAAGATCCGCGCGCGGATGTTAACTCGTCTCAAAGTTTATCGTGATGACAAACACCCGCATATCGCACAACAACCCGAATCCTACGCGCTCTCCTAAATAATATTATGGCTACTCTTACTCCGCAATTCCCGATTTGGGCCACAGGCCGTCGAAAGAATGCTACGGCACGTGTCAGGATGATGCC
>JBBQYF010000055.1:0-14278 GCA_038208955.1 Elusimicrobiota bacterium | reverse complement strand
TTCATTCCGGGCAGGCCCGAGAAGACTTGCGCCATTCCGATCGCGAGCGAGACCGCGCCTCCCGTACGACCGGCAACGTTTTCCCCCACTTGCTGCGACAACGAGGCCAGATTGGTGGTCGACATTCCCAGCGCGGCGAATTTCGCCGGAGCGAGATTAATGGCGAAATAATCGCCGGGATAAAGCGCCGAGCAGGCGACCAGCGCCGTAATGCCGACCAACCCCTCAACCAGCATCGCCCCGTAACCAATCGGCCGGATGTCCATTTCGTTGTCGATCAACTTAGGGGTGGTACCCGAACCGACCAGCGCGTGAAATCCGGAAATCGCACCGCAAGCAATCGTAATGAAGACAAATGGGAAGACTGGACCGGGAATGATCGGTCCCCCACCATGCACGTAGCCGCTAATCATCGGTTGATGGATCACGGGATGTATCCAAAGGATTCCGCCGATCAAGAGTCCGATCGTGCCAATTTTGATGTAGGAACTGAGGTAATCGCGCGGGACGAGCAGCATCCACACTGGAAGGACCGAAGCCACAAACCCATAAATTGCCATCGCCCAAGCGACTTGGTTATGGGATAGAGCTAATGCCGCTCCCCAGGACGTGCCCGCCACGTGGCGTCCAAACACCACGGCTAAGAGTAGGCCAAGAACTCCGATGATCGTCGCTTCAACAATTTTTCCTTTTCGGAAACGAACCATATACCAACCCATAAAAAATGCCAAGGGAATACTCGTGCCGATAGAAAATATACCCCAAGTGCTATTTTGCAGCGCATTGACTACCGCGAGACCCAAACCCGCTAGGGCCACAATGATGATGAACAAAACGGCAATCGCTACCACGAGCCCAGCGGCGGGCCCAATTTCCTGACGAGCGATTTCCACCAGCGATTGGCCCCCGCGCCTCGTCGAGGCAAATAAAATAATAAAATCCTGAACAGCGCCGGCCAACACGACCCCGATCAACAGCCAGAGAAACCCGGGCAAAAAACCAAACTGCGCCGCCAGCACCGGACCGATCAGCGGACCCGCCCCCGCGATCGCAGCAAAATGATGGCCAAAGAGCACCCACTTATTGGTCGGATCATAATTCGCGCCGTCTTGAAAAGCATGCGACGGCGTTCGACGTTTGGGATCGAGACAAGCCACCTTAGCGGCGAGAAACGCACTGTAATATCGATAGGCAATCGCCATCACGCATAACGTGGCGAGCATGAATGGAAGAGAGTTCACCGGGAGATTATAGCCCGTTTGGGCCTTGGTTGATTCGCCGTTTACAGAGCGAGATGGAAGCGAGCAAGGCCTGCCCCCAGGGAGAACCAAAGGCGAACGAAGAGTCAACGGGAGCATAAAAACCCCGGGGGCGACCTCTACCCCCGGGGTTTAACCTTGAAGCTTGACTAACGTTAGTTGAAGTTACGAGCGATGTCCGACGATACACCCATCTTGTGAACTTCGGCGTAGGTGAGACTGCCCATCGGATCATTGATTGGCCGTAACGTCAAAATGACGCAGGTGTTATCACCCTCTAAAACTTGAATATGCGCTTCATGCGAGGCGAAGCGGTCTGTATAATCCCCCGTTCGCTTCACCAGGGCCGTCGAAATGCGGTATTCGCCGGCCGCCATCGTGAAGGTGTTCGTGCCCGGGATTTCCTTACCCCCTATAAAGTGGGTTTTGTGCTCGCCATAGATGTAGACCGGGGCTTCAGAGACAACGGCGCCATTTTGGTCGACAACGGTCACGTTGAGCGTTCCGATCTTGTCGTCCTTTATGGAAGCGGCGAAAGAGCTGGAGGCCGAAAGTGCGATTCCGACGAGACTGAGGGCGAGCGTCTGCTTCAAGGTTAAGGTTTTCATGTCTCGAGTATAAGCGCCGGGCATTTTTGCGCCAGCGCTTTCAAAGTCAGTTAAGCCCTGTTGGAGGGCAAAGCCAATAGAGGGGGGCCGTAAGAAATCGCTATAACTTTCGCCGCGATTTCACCGAGTCACGTTAACCCTTCTAATCTTGAGAATTCTGTGTCCTTGTAAAATAGCTTGTTACACGTCAGGGACTGCCGATCGCCACGATGATAAGCCCAGCAGCCCGCGTTATGCCAACGGTTTGACTTCCTTCCCGGAAACCATTAGACTCTCGCCGATGATCACCGACTCGACGGCGCACGCCATGGTTTTAGGGCTTCTGCAAGGACTGGCCGAGTTCCTTCCTATATCAAGTTCTGCACATCTCATTTTGGCCCCTCGGTATTTTCACTGGCCGGATCCCGGCCTGGCTTTCGATGTCGCCCTGCACTTGGGTACGCTCGCCGCAGTGGTCGTCTATTTTTGGAAAGACTTGCTTTTACTGGGAAAAGCCCTCGTTGATCCCCGGGTCCCGCAGGCCAAAGAGAAGCGCCGCTTGGTTGGTTTGATCGCGGCGGCGACAGTCCCTGGTGCACTGGCCGGCTTTCTGCTGGAACACAAAGCCGAGACTGTTTTTCGTTCGGCGGAATTGATCGCCTGCACGCTCATCATCATGGGACTTTTGCTGGGTATTGCCGACTGGTTTTCCAAGGGTCGTAACAAAATCGAAAGCCTATCGTTTCCCTCGGCCCTCGGAATTGGACTGGCGCAAAGCTTTGCCCTGATTCCCGGCGTATCGCGGTCGGGAAGCACGATCACCATCGCCCGGTTCTTAGGGCTCGACCGCCAAGAAGCGGCGCGTTTTTCGTTTCTCATGTCGATCCCGATCATTGCGGGAGCCGGCGTCCTTAAATTTAAAGAAATCCTCCATGACCCGGATAAAGTGGCTTTATCCGCCGGATTTGCGACGTCGGCTGTTTCGGGATTTCTGGCTATCTGGGTGCTGATGCGCTACGTCCAACGGCACCGCTATACGCCATTCGTCGTCTATCGATGGGTTTTGGGAGCATTTGTTTTGCTCAACCTCAGTAAATTCACGGGATGACCGGCCGCTCCACGCTCCATCCGCCGTCGTCAACGCTGAACTTCCGGCTGCTTTTACTCCTCATGACGGTCCTTTCTGCCTCTACCCTGCCGAGCTCGTCTTACGCCGATCAAGTGATCATGAAGGATGGCACCGTCTACAAAGGCAAGATTATGATCGACACCGATAAAGCCATCCTGATCGGCAATCCGCCTTTTGACCCGAATTCCTATTTGTTGGAAGCGCCCGATATCGCGAAAATTATTTATGAGCAGTACCACCCGAATCCGCCGGCTGAGCGAAAGCGAGGCTTGCTCGTCGATACGCACCTGCAGGGTAATACATTTTCATCCTCCGAGCTTTCGCTGTCACCGGCCCCGAGCTTTTACGTTGGCGGGGGCATCCGTGTGCACCCCTTCGTCGAAATTGACTCGGGCTTTGATTGGTTGCCAGAGCTCAGCGCCAGTGGAGGCGGACTATCTGTTTCCGACGGTACTACGACACGCTTCTACCAGCACTTCTACGGCTACAACGGAGTCGTCGGCGGACGATTTTTTCCGTTCTACAAGAAAAAGTGGACAACCGAACCGTATCTGAAAGCCGGCTACAGTTGGGGCCGCCTGATCCCGAATGGCAGCGGCGACACGTTGAAAGGATCCGGCTGGGATATCGGCATCGGTGCCATGAGACCCCTCTCCACACATTTCTTTTTAGAAAGCCGTCTCCAGTATCAGGCGCTGAGTTATGACCGGATCAACTTTCTGGGGAACGAAGGCCAGATTAGTCCGGTAATCAAGGAGCACCGGATTTCACTGAGCCTTGGGTTATCATGGCGCTTGTGAGCTACAACGTCCGCTTATTTTTCTATAATTCACTCGTGAGAACCGCACTCGCCATCGCTGGAGGTCTCTTCCTATCAGTCGCCGCCGTCTTGCCCGCCCGAGCCGTGACCAGCCGCGTCGGTGCCGCCGAAGATCTCGGCGTTGGAGTGGCCCTCGGACAACCGATGGGAGTGACGGCCAAGTACTGGCTTTCGCCGACGAGCGCCGTCGACGCGTTTATGGGATATCACTTTAACCACAACTTCGACGCGCATGCGGATTATCTGTTGCATTCTTTTTCGAGCTTCGATGTGGGTCGAGGTCGTCTGCCTTTCTACCTAGGCGTGGGCGGAAGAATTAACTTAGGCGACGATTCCCACTTCGGCCTCCGACTTCCTGTAGGCGTGTCTTATCTTTTCCCCACGCAGCCCTGGGAGGCGTATGTTGAACTGGCTCCCGTCGTTAAACTAATTGATTACGTCGGCTTGGACCTCGATGGCTCCATTGGCGTTCGCATCTACCTTAACTACCTTAGATAGGAGCCACTATGACAACCCAAGAAATGGAAAAACCTGAAACAACGACGGCTGGCCTCCCTCTGCTTAAAGGTAAGAAAATTGCCGTTTTCGGAGTGGCTAATAAGTGGAGCATCGCTTGGGCGATCACGCAGGCTCTCTCGAACGCGGGCGCGCAAATCGCATTGACCTACCTTGACGAACGAACCGAAGAAAAGGTACGTTCGCTGGCCCAAACGCTCAATAATCCCCTTATTCTTCCCTGCGATGTGACACAGGACGACCAAGTGGATACCGTGTTCAATAAAATCAAACATGAATTTGGAAAGCTGGATGGCCTGATACACGCCATCGCCTTTGCCAAAAAAGAAGAATTGGAAGGATCTTTCGCGAAGACGTCGCGTGAAGGTTTCCGCATCGCCTTGGACGTCAGCGCCTATTCGCTCATTTCGCTGGCCCGCGGCGCGGCGCCCTTGATGGAAGGAACAGAAGGCTGCATTGTCACCTTGACGTATCACGGCAGCACCAAAGTCATCCCCAACTATAACGTCATGGGCGTGGCTAAAGCCGCTTTGGAAACCTCGATGCTTTACCTCGCGGCCGAGCTGGGCGAGAAAAAGATCCGCGTGAATGCGATCTCCGCCGGCCCGATTAATACGCTTGCGGCGCGCGGCATTTCCGGCTTCCAAGAACTGAGCAGGGCCGCGGCTATACGCGCTCCTCTTAAGCGGAATGTCGAGGTATCGGAAGTGGCCAACGCAGCGCTGTTTCTTTGCAGCCCCCTAGCCAGCGGCGTGACCGGGGAAGTGGTTTATGTGGATGCGGGGTACAATATTATTGGGGTTTAGAGACTACGGAAACCAAGAACGGAAACCGAAAAACAAATAACTAAAAACTCCCAAGGCATTTTTCATTAGTCATTCCCGTCATTCCGCCGTTCTACAAAATCGACTTATCTTTCACGCCCAGTTGAGCATACCGTCCCGTGGGTTGGGGCGCCGCAGGTTCTGTCTGGAGGGGCTTATCCGCCTGTACGAGGGCGTAGAACAGATCTTGCAGGTCTTCCGGCGTCTTGGCATCAGATTCGAGAATATAACTGAAGTATAAATTCGGGTATTGTTTGAAAAGACTCTGCACGGCCGGCTGTCGTTCGCCCCGCCAATGCTCGTCCAAGGCGACAAAGATCGATTTATCCAGCGTCAATGCCATGTATACAACCGTGGCCTTTTGTTCGGCGTCGAAGGCGACAATTTCGTAAATGCCCGGATTGTTCGGCGCATGGTTATGCAACGCTTCTTCCTTGTAACGGTAGCTACGCTCGGAATACCAAATATCAAATACGCGGGATGGCTTGGCGGTGTCGGTCGTCATAAAGGGGCTCCTTAAGTTCGTTTCGTTAAATTCTACATCGCAAAATTCATCTTTTGGCGGATTCCTCCACGCCTTTTAACGCCATCGACGAAAAGCTTCTTTAAAACTTTTTCCCCAAATCGTGGCCGCGCGCAGGCCTGAGGGATGGAATGTTTGCTGGGCCTCAGCAGTTCCGACAAAACGCCAATGCCAGGGCTCATAGCCGACCCCTTGCCAATTATCTCGAGGGAACGATAATTCAAATCCAAATCTTTTGGCATGCTGATTTAGCCAGCAAAAGGCGGCGGTGCGTTCAAACAGCGGATTATCGTCGGCTGCGGGATCGGCCTGATCTCCTAAATCCAGCACCCATCCCGTTTGATGCTCAGAGTATCCCGGAGGGGCCAACCAACGAATGCCTTTACCTTTACCGTACTTTGCCTCGGCCTCATCGAATTGTTCTTGTTGCAGCGCCGGGGAACGGTAAGCCCAAATCACATGCAGTTCCACGTGGTCCCCGCGCGCCGCCTTGGCCATTCGGCTGAACGCTTCCACCGTCTCAGAGCGCGCCAGGTGAATCAATTTAGCGTCACGCGATTCACCAATCGGCAGCAAGTCTAGAGCATCCACTCGTGGACACCAACGGTGAATAACAAGCGCGGGGAATAAATGCATGCCACTCAATCGTATCTTATCAGCGTCTCGATGCAGTATGGGCTAGGCGGATTCCCGGAGCTCTGTCTCCCTCGGAAGTTTGGCTTTATCGTAAGAGAATAACTCAAGACCTAAGTCATGCGCGAGACCAATGACGCGAACAGCAAAATTTCGTTTCGGACGGAACAGACGTTGATAGAGCGTACTTCCCTTCGGCATCCAATGTTCGAGCAGATCCTGCGTTCCCATTCGTCGGTAATTGACACTGACGAAAGCCTTTCCCAAATGATAGGCGATGTGAACCGCACCGCCCTCCACTGTTGCGAGCAGATCGGAGCGCATCATAAAGTGCTTATGCGCGATCGGGGGCGCTAAGCCAATATTATGGAATTCGTACTCGGGAAGAAGCGACAGGATTTCCTTTTCGATCCATTGCTCTGTCGCGCCGTTTGGCTGCAAAACAACAAAAAAACCAGCTTGCAGTAATTGCGTAATTTCCCCAGCCAATATTCCAAATTCCTCTGGAAGAAAACCTTTTTCGGGTCTGGGGTTACTAAAAGGATTCAGATAAAGCACGGGCCGCCCATGGACGTTGCGTTCCGTCACCCGGTCATGCCACAACCGGTCTACGGTTTGTTTATTAGATTCATTAAGATTCATTAAAAAGTGATCCCGAGGATCCGACCATTCATCGCCGGTTCTAAACTTCAAACCCAATTCTGCGAGCAATCTATAGCCCACATTGTATTGCGCTTTTGGTTCCAAACCGACCTCGATAGGCTGAAGCGAATAATGGCCAACACGAAGCTCGCTGTAACTTTTGGCCTCGATTGATCCCTCAGAATAAAAATAAACGGCCGGAGGGTGTGCATCGAGGTACTCTGTTAATTGATCTTCTATCGTGGGGTTGGATATGGGACTGTCCGCCGCGTACCGACGCAAAACCATATCATAGCCTAGCGATAGGTGAATCTCGCCGTCTCTAGGAATTGAGAAAAGATGAATCCGCGGATGATTATAAAGCTGCAGAAGTTCAGAATCATAACCGGCGGGGGCGACTAAATCTTTTGTCGTATAGATATCAATGGTTAACGCTGGATTGAGATCCAGCAAGGCCTGAATCAAGGAGCCATTGCGAATAACTTCATCGCCGAGACCTTCTTCAACGTTGTGAACAATCAACACCTTTTTGGGTCCGGTCCCTAGCAAAGCTTGAATCTCCCCATGTGCCGGAAACAACGCGGGGTCGATATCATGATGTCTAGGATCTTTCATCGACAAATAATATTCCATGTATTTCCTCTTTTGATCTGGGAAATACTTCCTCACTAATGTTAAATACCGCTCTGAAAAGATTTCGGGTCTTGTTAATGCCAACTCTTCCAAGGCTTCGAAGCCGCGAAGGCCAGCCGGAAATTCCTTAAGAATATCTGATAGTTCCCGAATAGAAACATCGACATCATCGATATTTTTAAATTGCGACAGGCGAAGCCGCGCCTCCTCAATTAGCGTGTCGATATTCGGTCCAACGACATTAACTTCTTTGAGGATATCGGACCAGGCTTGCTTTCCCATTTCTTGTCGCAAAATCTGACCGATATTCCAAAGTATCCAGTGGGGCGGGTTTTTGGATTGCAAAAGAATATTTCTTATTAAATCCCATTCTTCTAAAAATCGCTCTGGAAAAAACTTCGCCAATCTGGGAATATCCTCTTGAAAAATCATGGCGATGGTCTGCGGGTTGTTTCCTTCTTCTTGCTCTTTGAGGGCAAGGAGTTCCAAATAATGAAGCTCTTGCTCAAATCCTCCTTTGAACACATCATGCCTAGGCAGAATCAATTGCCGATGTTTTGCGATAGGACGGAAAAAGTCACTATCTGACCTCCATTGGGCATTGGTCGTATCGCCCCCCGTTTGGTCACTGGGCGATGCAAGCCTGCGCTGAGCGGCTGTCAGATGGCTAATTCTATTCTCAACGTCTTCAATGAGTTGAGGCAAAAACTCAGCGCGCGAAAGTCCCTTGTTCTCAAAGATCACGCGCGGCTCAACGTCGCTCTCTGGCGATAGGACGATTGTACGGGGGTGATCCACAATCGTATCCGACGTAGAATGCTCAAAACCCCGAACCAACACTCCATTGACAGTGAAATGCAATGCTCCGCCCCGTCTCCCGTTTCGTCGGGTCATGCCCATATCCATGAAGTAGTTATTGCCGACACGGTACCCTTGAACGACATCTCGCATAGACGGATCGTCGAAACTAGAGAGCGGAACATGCCCGGTAATTTGACGTTTCTTGCCGTTGGCGTGGAGATAGGCCTCGCCGTGTTTCTGTCCCTCATTATCTCGTAACGCTCGAACGATATCTTGAGGTTTCGATTGGGTCGTCATGTCGGCATACCAGCTGATGACGAGGGACAACGCTTCATGAATTTCCGCATAGGATTTTTCGCGTATGTCTTTCGAGACGATCTCCTGTCCTTCGGCGACCGACGGGTACCCATGAGGATCGGCCCGGCCAGCTCCCCTGTATTCGACGCCTTTGTAGCGGAAGAACATTTCGCGCGTGACCGGATCAACGGGTATAAAAGCATGCTGATAATCGTTTTGGTAAATGTCGCGAAGGTGCAAATTGAATGTTTTCTTTAAAAAATCCGCGATTTCCTGGATGCGTGCATCGCCGAGATAATTCCGATTGGTCACAGGGACACCTATTGGTTCGCGGCTCAATTCACTAAACACCGAGGGAGCCCAGCCCCTATGAAAAACCCAGTCTTTCCCGTACCACTCCGGCGTGCGGTAATTCCCATAGTTCAGCGCTTCAAATACCCGCCACCACCATTCATGAGGTCCGTTGTCGGCCACTGCATGGTATTGCAGATCTTGTTCGAGGGGTGTAATAATGTCGTTTTGAATCAAGCGCATTGCTTTTTCCCAAGCTAGCATAACCTCCTCTGGATGCGAACTGCTCTGTGTAATTTTGTATTGCTTTTCAAATTGGACGAGTAAATCTTTCCACCAGTTAACGGACATTGACCCTACGGCACGGGTTCCCGTTTGAATATCCACCAGATACCAACCGCGCAATTGATTCCAAATCCGCTCCTGGTCGGGATAATTTTTTAATGACTCCGATACGGTAGACCAAAGTTGCAGTACGTCGGCGTGAACGGGCTTCCATCGAGTCACTTGCTGTTGATCTTGATATTGTTGGTAATCGGCCAAGCGTTCGGCCCACCATTTCGCTTGGTGGGGCTCGGGTTCATGGGCACGGTGTTCGGCAACCAGCTCCGCTACCGCTCCCCATCGGTCCCGGTAACCATAGGTCTCGTAACCCTCGTAGAAAGGCAGATGGTATCCGGCCGCGCCCAGCATTTCCATCACGTCATGATTGCCCGTGACGCAAGATGATAATCCGGCGAGGACCAGCTCTTTCACATGACGAAAAACCTGAACGCCGGCATCTCCACGGTCCATCAGATCACCGAGGTTTTTAAAAAAGAGTTTGCCCTTAAAATCGCTTAACGAAATTCCATACGATTGCAGCTGGGAAGCGATCGGAATGTTTCCTCGCAAGACCGTTGGAAAGGGTCTATTAGGAAAAACGGATTTCATCGCATCGAGGGTAAGGGCGTCGAATCGGTCTATCGCGCCATGCTGATCGGTAATGACGACAACCTTTGCAACGGAACCTGAACCCGGCACCTTCCTTTCCTTGTGAAGCTCATTCAAGAAATAGCGTAGGACCGACAGTTCCTCTTTCGGTGAAAGCCCAGAGGTAGTCACGACGGTGCGGGGATCAAACGTTCCCTGCGAGAGATGGGTTCCCAGGGAAAATACACCACCAACAACACCATAGACGGCCGCCGCGACCCAATCGTACAGACCCGCGGTGATATGAAAGCCTCCCGATAACATCTGCTGCACAACGGCACCAATGGAGTAACCACCTATTCCTAATAGGATCACCAAAAGCGCCCGACGCTCATGGATGGTCGCGGCTCGGATCGTGGGAGTCAAAACATTGATGACTGGAGCGAAAAGAGCTTTGTTGGTGAAATACGATGGGGTGGATGGTTCCTGAGAGAACGCCGTTACCGGCCGCGCCGCTAAGGTTGAGGCTAGCGGTTCTGCCATTAAAGAAATGCTAAGTCCTAAAGCAAAAATTCGGCGAATTGACGGAGACATTCGGTACTTTAAGGTATCACGCGGCACTCCAAGGCACCATGCGACGGAGGGCTAATAATCGGTGGCTTAAGACCCAGTCTGGCTGTGGGTCCTCATTCCAAGCCGTTCGAGGCGCACGGACCTAGCCAACTAAGCCGCTCGGGAAGTGAGATCCTCACGCCTTTCTGGGTGTTCGTTGATCCTGCTCGGGACATTTTTTGTGTTTACGGGGGATCCATCGCGAGGGGTTACTGTGAAAGGTAATTTTCGTGGTGAATCATCCAAAGAAGCTTCGAAAAAGAGCACGGCGCGGCCGCTTTTAAAGAGGGGTTTGAAGATTGCATGATTCGCCGGATAAGGGTGTGGAACCACAACCATTACTTGCTTGCCTTGGCGAGTCAGACGAAGAGCATTCTCAAGGTTTTGCGCATCGGTGGCCGTGATAACCACGTCGGCGCGTAATAATTCGCTGCGCAGGGCTCCGACCGCGTCGGCGCCGAGGTGATTCGCCAGTAACTGTTCTAGCAGAGCGTTGGCCGGCACTTGTTGTCTTTGCATGTACAAACGCGCCAAACGGTTGGCCCGCGCGACGTCGTTTTGGTTAAGCGCGGCGACGATATCAAGAATACCCGCATGCACGTGCATCCATCCAAATAGATCGGCCTTCGCCTCCACGAATCGTTCTTCAGCGTACGCCGCCAACCCGAGCCCACTGACCAACCAGCGAACCAGAGGTGAATCATGAACCGTTTCGTGAATTTCCTGATACCATACCTGCTCGAAATTTGATAATGCCGGATTCACATAACCAGCATTGTCCGCCGCGACGCTTATTCCAAGCCACAACATGCGTGCAATTTGGAACCCGAAAACTCCTATGGGAAGAATCGGTAACATTCGCAATGCGTGGCGAATTCCATCGTAATGCGAAGTTGGCACCAACGTACTTAACGCTACGATTAGCGTGAAGAACCCCGTCCAGAACATGAGTCCGTGAATGGCATTTGACAAGCTCTTGAATCGTCGCGGATTGGCCGGTGCTTGCGACCAATCGGAAAATTCAGCGCGGTTGGTTTCGTAGACGGTCTCAAAAAGTTTAACGTCGCCCGCCGCCGTAAACCAGAGACTTTGGGTCGTGATGCGGCCGGTATGGGAATCAACGCGTACGCCGCGGATCGCGGGACCATCCTTGACCCCCGTAATTACGCCAACTTGGTCCTCGCTAGGTGCCAACGTTATTTCATCCCATAGCTGCTTCATTCGCTCGTCGTCGATGCCCGCAGCGGTCAAAGCTTGGCGAGTCGCATCGTCTACGGCCTCGAAGTTTAATTGAGCGCTCATGGAGGCCCCTAGAGCACGCTGCAAACCGGCCGTAATGGTTCCTTCGGGAGTGCCACCCCCGACTTTGTTATTGAATATGCTGCTCACTTCGTCCGTTGTTTCGAGGAAAATATCCAAATCGCCGTCATTCAACGCCGGAGACACGTCAACGTCTCCATCTTCGACGAAGAAAATGTTTCCATCCCAGAAATAGCCGACTTTGGTGCGGGCAATTCGTTCCTCATGCATGGCCGCGAACTGTGCCGGGCTCGCTGCAATGTCCGAAAGATTCTTTGTTTCAACCCAGACCCCCGCCTTGATCAAAGACACCACGAGAGGCGCATGTCGCTCGCGAAGCAAAGTACCCACGCGCAACTGGCCAACGGGTTTGCCTAACGCTTCCGCGACATCGTTGATGATCTTTGCAATCGGCGTGCGGACCGTCAATGAAATACCTTTAGCTTGCAGGATCTCCGTCGTTTTCCGGCTGATCATTAATTTGCGCATGTAAACGGTGTCCGGAGCGGGAAGGGGTATCTGACCACGGCTGAAGAGGCGAATTGAGGATGCGCGTTGAATCTCCTCGCCGACGGAGGCTTCGGTGTTTTCCAAAGCATCGACGACCATCGAGACAATTTGTCCCGGGGACGTTTCGCCGGCTTGACGTCCGAATGGTTTTCCCGTTTCAACCCCGGCCGATTTGTCTTTTTGATACTCGCTTGACACCGCTTGGACATGTCCTTCAAAGGTGTTGAGATGTTCACTGGCGGGATAGGTCGCGGCGGCGTCGGCTTGTTTCCGATGCTCATCTTTTTGTCCATTGGCCACGTCTGCACCCATATAGGGATAAGCGCCTATCGCCGAGAGGTTTGAATTATGGAAGAGCGCAAAGGCGGACTGGTTTGGCGGGGATCGCGGATTATCCAGAGTATGCTTGCGGTCCGATCCAATGTGCAACGTGCGTACGGGCGTGACCGACACAACGGCCGTCACGAGCGGCGTCCGGCCCGGCGCCATGGCGGCGGGTACATATGATTTTTGAAGCCGTTGCGCCTGCCGAAAGCCCTCGTCAAGCGATGTCGCGATGGCTCGTGCCGGCTGTTGCATTCCATTGGTCACGGATCCCAACTCCTTCATCGCCTGCTCCAAGAGAGCCTTGTCTCCGGTACCGAAACCGATTTGGCTATACCAGCTCAACACGTCGTCTTGGAGTTGTTTGTCATTAGATCCTGCCGCTTCCGATAACCGCGCCCCCAACCATTTCACCATTTCGGCCTTGGCGCCAAGATCCGAGAGCGTGCGCAGAAGCAGAGGAACATTCGACCGGTCCGTCTTCGCGACGTTACTCAGTCCGGCCACCATCCGTGTACGCAATGCGGCCAGCGAACGAACATTTGTTTTGGGCAACGCCAGGCGTAATGCCCGACCGATCAACCGGTCTGTGATCGCATTGCCGCGGCCCAGTCTGTCGCCGAAGATCCGAATCATGTCATCGGGTATTTCGCTCAAGGCATTGAGACCATCCAGAATTAACCGTTCGGCGCGCTGCTGATCGGAGCTCAACAGCCGATTCATGATATCCGGCGAAAATCCCTCGGCCGAAATTCGATCGATGATATCCCATCGGTGCTCCCAGCGCCGTTCGGGACGGCGATCAGCCAGAAAGGTTTTGACGGCATCGTCCAAAGGGGGCAGCGATGTCGATGGAATCGCGGCGACGGCGGTGGCAAAACCTTCGGGGTCAAGACTCAGTCCGCCAAACAAAAGGATTCTTACATTGCTTTGGTCGGCATAAGAGGCGACCGTTTTAGCGTCCATCGCCCCCCCATAACCCAATGCGATTTTGGACGCCGCGTCGTGATTCCCCATGATCTTCTCGAGACTATTGTGAATATACCCGAGAACGTTGTTGACCTCGCCCGCCGTCAACGAAATCGAAGGGGCCTTATGCGGATCTTTATCGTCCGTCAATTCAAAGGCGATGCCTGCCAGCTGCGTTGGATTGACGCCGGCCAAACGTGCTTCAAGTTGGCGGTTCAGCAAATGTCGGACATTGGCCTCGCCCTGATGCCAATCCTCTACGGTGATATGAATAATTAAGAGGGGTTTAAGATTTGATTTCAAGACACGTTTAACGTCGACGTTTACGTCTTTATCGGTTTGTTCGAGCTCTTGATGGCCGACCACCACATAGGAAACATTCGCCGGTGGGCTGGTTGCGGCAGGCAAAAGATGTGCCCCCTGGAGCCCTAGCGCCGTCCCCGCTGGCACCTCAACTGGCTGTCCCAGTCCTAAATTACGAAGGGCAATATCAGGCGGCACAATCGCTAGCGTCCCATGATGTGATCCTTCAAGGGCCACAAGGTGACTGATGTAAGTTTCAGGGCTAGCGGGAACAACCTCTTGGCCATTAGCATCCTGCCATACATTGACCAGGAACTCGCTGGGATGGTGCTGACGGATTCGGGCGATTCGGCCCAAGGCGGCCTCGTCCGTACCGGTCACCGCATATCCCTTG
>JBBQYF010000054.1:0-14398 GCA_038208955.1 Elusimicrobiota bacterium | reverse complement strand
CTCTCCATCCTCGACGCCAATCAAGCACCAGTGGATCCGTGGGTTCCAGGTGCTTATCTCTTGCAGTTGCTCGATTTTGGCGCGCAATGCATCTTCGCCAAACGGGTTGGCCTCGGTGTGGGGCAACAACCTTCTTTGCTCGGAATACATTCCGAATACGACGCCGACTCTCAATTCCGCCTGGGGGGATAGCATAAAGCCCGCAATATGATTTTGCGACAAAACTCTCCATGGTTTAAAGCGATCTTCGGAAAATGTCAGAGATATCTCCTTGCGCGGCTTCCCATGATACCGGTTTTTAGTAAGCTGTGGACATCGGCGTTTTCGGTCGTTGTATGCCAAAAATCTCAACAAGCGTAAAAGAAATTTATCGCTCGCCCGGATCGCTATTGGATGTAATTTGCTGCATTGCGCAGCACTCCAAAAGGAAATCGTTTTTTGGTTGGACAGCCCCAAGGGCGTCTTCGCACCCCCGCGGTTCAAGGCGGAAGAGTGGCCCGACCCGTTTACTCATCAAGATGAACTGACGCAAAGCAAAAGAAGCGGCTTACTTTTCTATCTTTTTCATCATCCTTTTTTGGCGAGTACGATTATTCGCGGCCCCGAATGTGGTTCTATGGTTGCTCGCTTGGATTCATTTTTACACACTCGCGAGCGGGATTCGCCCGGCCTTCAGCTCGGTAGACGCCTGTCGGGCTTGGGTGACCGGGCGTTGCGGTGTGGCGGCCGTTGCTGTGCTTAGGTTCTAACATCCGGTGGGATGCAATATGGATTTCCGCTACATGGCTTGGACGTGAGCACCGTTAACTTTACTTGTCGGGCGGGGGGAAAAAATAGCGGGTGGTTAGCCTGATTCTGGCCTTAGTCGTTGTAGTGTGCGTGGGGGCCAAGGTTGCCGAAGCTTCGCTAATTCACCAGGTTGGACATCTCAAAGGTGGGGAGCATCAGGCCGGCGATGACGAAGCCGACGATGACAGCCATCACGACGATCATCAAGGGTTCCATGAGCGTGAGTAGGTCCCGGATGGCCGAGGACACTTCGGCGTCGTAGTAGTCGGCCATCTTCGTTAGCACTTCGGGAATGGCACCGGTCTTTTCACCGGTCGACACCATGTTGGCGACGAGGACAGGGAAATATTTACTGCGGTAAAGCACAGGCGATATTCCATTACCCTGCTGAACGCTTGAAAAAATATCGTCGACGACGCGTTCGATTGATCGGTTTTCGACGACCTGCCGAGCGACACTGATGGCCTGCAATGCCATCACGCCGTTCCCCACGAGACTGGCCAAGGTTCGGATAAAGCGTGTAATGATTTCGAGCGTCGCGAGTTTGCCGAAAAGGGGAAGCGCCAGCATCTTTTCATCCCAGAACGAGCGAAAGCGCTCATTGCGCGTCCGCAGGCGGCGCGCGTACAGAAACAATGCTACGAATACGAAGGGAAAAAGAAAACCGCCGTGGCGCGTAAAGGCGCTGATGGTAATCAGCATACGCGTCGGCAACGGCAACGGGGCTCCCATGTCCTTAAATACTTTAACGAAGGTTGGAACGATAAACACCATCATGCCGATGACGACCACGCTGGCCACCGAAGCGATGACCATTGGGTAGACCATCGCCGATTTAATTTTCGAGCGTAACTCGATTTCCTTTTCCAAAAATTCGGCAATTCGGTTCAGCGCCTCGGGCATAAAGCCGCCGGCTTCCCCGGCTGCCGAAATGCTGATATAGACGGGTTTAAAGACATCTGGGTGTACGGCCAGGGCTTCGGAAAACTTTTTTCCGGACAAAATGTCATCGAGAATGTTCCGCAATATCCAACTGAGCAAGGGATTTCGCGTGTTCGCAGACATCGTTTGAAGGGCGTCAACGAAGGACATACCGGCGTTAATGCTGATCGAAATCTGACGGGTGAAGACAACGAGTTCTTTGAGTGCCACCTTGCCCTTCGGGCGCACCCGAGGGTCGACCCGCGCTTTGTTATGGAGGGCATGGTTGATGCGTTCAACAAACGTTGGCGCCGCTTCGGCGGTACCGTTAGAACTCGATGAATTATAAGAGGGTCTGGCCTCAGGAAGTGCCCGGGGAATCGCTCTTGGCGGAGCAGCCACGCTTCCACCAGCGTCGTCATCCATCCGGCAGGAAACTAGGTAAAGCCCTTTTTCTTTTAACTTTCGGGTGAGATCGCCTTTATCGGAAGCGGTAAGGGTACCGCGGACTGAATCGCCTTGGGATCCCGTGGCGATATAGGTGAAGCTAGGCATTATTCGTCTAGGGTACAGACCCGCATCATTTCTTCGAGCGACGTATGACCGTTCATCACGGCCATCGCGCCCTCTTCGAATAGGGATCGCATTCCTTGCGATTTGGCCACCGTACGAATGTCTTCCAGCCCTGTTTTCGGGTCGACGGTCATTTCTCGAAGTTGCGTTGTCATGCGGAAGATCTCGTAGAGACCTTGGCGACCTCGGTACCCGGTTTGATTGCATTTGTCGCAACCATGCGGCTTAAAAATATTTCGCGTCATGTTTTGATTCTCCAGCGATTTTTCCAATTTCTGCAACACCGCTTTCGGAGGGTCGTCGGGTTGCTTGCATTCGGGGCAGAGCACGCGAATTAAGCGTTGAGCGATAATCAAGAGCACCGACGCGCTAATCAGAAAGGGTTCAACGCGCATGTAGCGCAGACGCGTAATGGCGCTCGGGGCATCGTTGGTGTGTAGGGTCGAGAGCACCAAGTGGCCCGTAAGCGCTGCCTGAATGGAAATCTCGGCCGTTTCCAAATCGCGGATTTCGCCGACCATGATGATGTCCGGATCTTGACGGAGAATTGAGCGAAGCCCCTTGGCAAATGTGAGGCCTACTTTCTGGTTAACCTGGACTTGATTGATCCGGGCCAATTGATATTCGACGGGATCTTCCAAAGTCACGATATTTCGTTCCGGAGAATTCAGGATCGTCAGCCCCGTGTAAAGTGTGGTCGACTTTCCGCTACCCGTCGGACCCGTAACCAAAATAATCCCGTTCGGCTTATCGAGACATTCCATAAACATGCCTTCGGCCATGGGGCTGAATCCTAATTTAGCCAGCTCGAACTTTGTCGATCCCTTATCGAGAATACGAATAACTGTTTTTTCGCCATGAATGATCGGCAGCGTGGATATCCGCAAGTCGACTTGCCGCTCACCCACTTCGGTCATGACGCGACCGTCCTGAGGCTGACGGTTCTCCGTAATATCCAAGTTTGCCATGACTTTAATGCGCGAGACGAGAGCGTTTTCGAATTCTTTCGGAACGGTCATGATCGGGCGCAAGACGCCATCGATCCGGAAGCGCACTTCGGTGTGATCGGTAAAAGGTTCGATGTGGATATCGCTGGCTTTCTTAGTCACCGCTTGGCGAAAAATCGCGTCCACCAACTGAACGATCGGCATGTCTTCGCTGGTTTTCTGAATGTCCCGCTGGATGATCTCCATTTGGGACATGCGCTGCTCGGGCATTTTCGTCTTAAGATCTTCCAGCAATTTGCTGAACGAGACGTCTCTACCCTCCTCCCGCTTTTTGGAATCCCCCATGGGCTTCGGAGCCATGGGTGGCGAGGTGGGAATGCTCGTCTTGGGGGCCGAGTCGCGGGCGAGCGGATATTCAATCACCATGGAATTTGAGGGGCTGCCGGACGGGGCCGGCAGTTGCGGCATCATGGAGGATGGGGTCGTCATCGGAATCTGATTGCTTTCCCAGCCGCCGTAAAGTTTTCCGATCGTTTCAAAAATGGTACTGCGCATGCAGACGACGGGATCGATCCGGTAACCCGTGGTCTTCACCAACGTGTCGATCACGAAAACATCCATCGGATTCACCATCGCCACCGTCGCGACATTGTCTATTTTAAAGAGGGGAACAACCTGCAGGCGCCGCGCCAGCTCTTCCGAAATAATATTACCGGACTCGGGGGTGAACAGGCCCTCGAGGCTGGTGAAATACGGCACCTTCGCCTTGATGCCGATACCCTTCATAATTTTCTCTTCGGTCGTGAACTTTAAATCGATGAGCCACTTGCCCAAATCACGCTCATTGCCACCGGCGGCGCTGATCGCCTGTTTGAGTTGTTCCTGAGAAATGACGCCGACCTCGACGAGAATATCGCCCAGGTTGGAACGGCCGGTATTGGAATCGCTACGAATTGACAAATGTCCGACAGCCATTAAACCACGCCTCCCAGTCCCCTCGGGGTTCCACCGCTTGAAGAAGCATTCAGCCGTTCGAGAAAACTCTTAATCCGGCTGCCCAGTTCCATCGGCTCGAAAGGTTTTATCACATAATCGATAGCCCCTGCCATCATTGCTTGGCGAACCTGGTCCTGCGCCTCCTTGCCCGATACCACAATAACCGGAATGAGCCGAGTCACTTCGTTTTCTTTGAGTTCTTTAAGAACAGACAGTCCATCCTTGTCGGGCAACATCAAATCGAGAAGAATTAAGCTAGGTCGATGACTCAATGCGAGGCTTAAGGCTTGCTGCCCTGAGGCCGTCGTTAAGACTTCCTTGATGCCGTTTTGGCGCAATAAAAACTGGAATATGCGCACCATGGCCGGGTCATCTTCGCATACGAGGATCGAACGTGATTCTGAGTCAACGGTCATGATACCCTTTCAAGATTCAAACACGCTATTGAGCAAATCAATTTTTGTAGCCACTGATCGCTGCACCCGCTCATCGGCCGATAATTTGCCATTTTCCAGCTTCTGAATAATTTGCTCCAACGCTTTGCTCACGAGCGTCGCACGGCGAAATCCATAGGTCTGGCCCGAACCTCTTAACTGATGCGAAAGACGACGTAAAATTTGGCGAGCCGGGCCCCCCTCGCGGACCTCCTGCCAGCGATCCGCCGCTTGGCGCATGTCCTGAATCATACGCCGGGCATCCTCTTTGTACATCCCAACGATTTCGCTGAGATCAAGCCCTGCTTCCGAACCCTCAGACATGGTCTAAACACACCCCTTCATAGCAGAAGAAACTCTCAAAAACAACCAAAATCCTTCCCGCCCCTTATCGTCAGCGCCTACTCAGAAGCGGCGCCTGCACCCGCGAAAGCGCTTCGTTAATTTGATCAATGATCTTGATCGGATCAAAGGGTTTCACAATATAACCGGCCGCGCCCAAGGCCATGGCCCGCGCCACGGAGGCCGGCTGCGGTTGCGCGGTCAAGAAAATAATCGGAATTTGCCGGGTTTCGTCTGATTCTTTCGCATGTTGACAAATTTCAAACCCGTCCATACCCGGGAGCATTAAATCCAATAGAACGAGATCGGGTTTGTGCTCTTGAATCATGGCCAGCCCTTGGCGGCCTTCCGAGGCGACGATCACCTGGCATTGGGACATCCGGTTTAGGACCAGCTCGAGCACCATTTGGATTGAGCGATCGTCCTCGACTACCAACACTTTCATGTTTTAAGTGTATCGTCCCCCTGTAACACGCCGGTAATGAACGTGTAAAATGATTGTAAAGAGCTCGAGAAATGGGTTCAATTCGAAACTTTTCGGCTGACCCTATCATAAACCTCTTACCAGCATAGAGGCAAGGATTAAAGGAAAGGTCTAAAAAGCGCTAAAAACGCATTGACCCGCTACTGGGCACGAAGTATAATTCTGCAACTTTTCTAATTCTTCTGTTGCATCTATTCAGCTCGAGGAAATCCGAATGCCTAGGCGCCGCTTTTATTCCCGTTGGTTTCTTCCGCTTTTAGCCCTCCTGGCGGTGGCCGGGTGCCGGGCGCGCGACTCCACGACGAAAGGGCAAATACTTCTCTGGCATTGGATGACGGATCGCGACGATGCTTTACAGGCGTTGGCCGATCGTTACACAAAAGAAACCGGTACGAAGATCCGCCTTGAACTCTATGCCCCCTCCGATGCTTATGCTTCTAAAGTCCGGGCGGCCGCGCAGACCAACACGTTGCCGGACATTTTCGGCGTGTTGGGGGAATCCCGCGATTTGGCTAGCTTTATCACATCCGGCCGGGTGGCCAATTTAGCTTCTGCGATGAGCGCCAATAATGGCGCGTGGCAAAAGCAGTTTTTTGTAAAAGCGCTCGCAACAAATACCTTTAGCGCCGGGAATGAACACCACGTTTCCGTCGGTGTATACGGCGTGCCGATCGACGTGACTAATATACAGATGCTTTACAACAAAGACCTCTTTAAACAAGCAGGCCTTGATCCCGAACGCGCGCCGGCGACTTGGAATGAATTTATTAAGGACTGGCGCCAACTGAAAGCTGCCGGCATCCCCGGGTTTGTCAGCGGTTGGGGTGAGACCTGGATGATTGATTGTTTTGCGAATAATTACGCCTTTAACGTGATGGGCGAAAAGAAAGTGCTCGATACATTTCGTGGGCTAGTGCCTTACACCGACCCGGATTGGATTCGTGTGCTTTCACTTTTCGAGGAGATACGCCGAGAGGAGTTGCTGGTCAGTGGGGCGGTAACCATGGTCAACAAAACGGCAGAGCAAACGTTTGCCAATGGAAAGGCGGCTTTTGCCTTTAACGGATCGTGGTGCGTGAACGTATATAAGGGAATGAATCCGGATCTGCATTTTGGCGTTCTTTTACCCCCGCGGTTAATCGATCACAATCCCATGCGAATCTGGGGCGGAGCCGGCTCGTCTTTTATGGTAAACGCGCAATCCCCCAATGTCGACGCCTCCATCAAGTTTCTGCAGTGGTTAACGGCGGCGCCGCAACAGGTTGAACTCGCCAAGGCGACGGCCAATTTGCCGGCGAACCAAACAAGCCTAGGCGATCTCCCACCGACGCTGGCGGCGTTTGCGTCAAAAATGGACTCCACGACACACCCCTCCCAATGGCCGTTGACCGAGAACCCGACGGTAACGGAAGCCTTCGATAAGGGCGTTCAATCGATTCTCATCGGCGAGAAAACTCCCGCGCAGGTTGCCGCGGACGTTCAAAAGTTAAAGAAACAGCAGGCCGCTCAGTGAACGCAACTCGGTTGTTGGGCTCGCTCCAATGAACTGGCCGAAAGCGAAGGACACCTTCACCACCTATTTGTTCGTGGCCCCGGCGATCGTGCTATTTACGCTTTTTTCCCTAATTCCTTTTCTTAAAGTTTTTCAGTTGAGTGTGTTCGACTGGGACGGTATTTCAACGCAGATGCATTTCGTAGGCCTGGGTAATTTTAAGACGGCTCTTTTCCGCGATGGAGCCTGGTGGACTTCGATGCGCAACGCCGGTGTGGTTACCATACTTGCGCTCTCTGTGCAGAACGTCCTTGCCCTCATATTGGCCCTCATTGTGGATCGCGAAATTAAGGGGAAAAACTTTTACCGCGTCGTATTTTATTTGCCTCCGGTGCTGTCGGGCATCGTAGTCGGTCTTGTTTGGAACTGGATCTTCGACGGATCGCATGGACTGCTTAATTACGCGCTCAGCGCCGCCGGCCTGGGACGCTACGCCCGGGCGTGGCTGGCTGATCCCAAAACGGCGCTTTTCGGTATTGCCGTCATTCATATGTGGAAAGGATTTGGCTGGGGGTTTGTGATTCTCTTGGCGGGCCTGCAGGCGATTCCTCGAGAATTGAGCGAGGCGTCGAGAGTTGACGGAGCCAGCGAATGGTATATTTTCAGCCGAATCACCGTCCCACTGATGCTTCCGGTGTTTTTTCTCGTATCGATCTTAACCGTCCTGGGAACCATGCAGATTTTTGACATCATTGTTTCAACGACGAATGGCGGTCCGGGATATCATACCGAGGTTCCGATCACGCGTATCCTGGCGGCGATGACGGGTTCTTCGCGCTTTGGTTATGCCTGTTCGCTGGGGATTTTGTTTGGAATCATTCTGCTGGCCGTTTCCATGGTGCAAATGCGACTCTCCAAATGGTCCTCCCAACTGACTTGACTATCGCTGCGCCGCCGGCCGCCGGCACGCCGGACCGTCCGTCTCAAGGCTATCAACTCTATGCCGTGGCGTATAAGCTTCGTCGTTACACCGCTTTATTTTTTGCGCACGCTTTTTGCCTTTCCGTCGCGGCGTCCTGTTTATTCCCGCTGATCTGGATGGTGTCCTCAAGCCTAAAAACCCAGAGCACTATTTTTTCGGACATGAGTTTACTCGTTCGCCATCCGCATTGGGAAAATTATTATTACGCCTGGACGCGGGGTCATTTCGGCCAATACTTTTTCAACAGTCTGATTTACACCAGTTGCGTGGTCGTGGGCGTGATATTGATTGCTTCGATGGCGGCTTATGCGTTTTCGCGCTTAAAGTTCCCCGGTCGCAACATTCTGTTCGTTTTGCTTATATCGACGATGATGATCCCCATCCCGGGTTCCTTCATTGCATTGTATGTCCTGCTCGTGAAGCTCCATCTCGTCAATACCCGACTGGGTTATATTCTTCCCCAGATCAACGGAGGCCTGGCGCTAGGTATTTTTCTCTTAAAAACGTTTTTTGATAAACTTCCCCAAGACCTAGAAGACGCGGCGCGCATTGACGGATGCAATAAATTTCAAGTCTACCTTCACGTCGCCATGCCGCTCGCAAAACCAGCGGTGGCGGTCTTGGCTGTATTTAACGCCTTGGCGGTATGGAATGAATATTTGCTCGCCATGCTCGTGTTGTCGGACCGTTCGCTCATGCCGCTGCAGCGTGGGTTGATGGTGTTTCAGGGGTCCTACATCACGCAATACCCCCTCTTGATGGCCGGCATCGCCATCTCGATCGTACCCATCCTGACCCTATATTTTCTCATGCAGCGCTATATCGTGGCAGGCATTACCGCGGGTGCGTTAAAAATGTAATCAAATTCAGGCCTAGAATCATGTTGGTCTTTCGGCCTGTTTAAATGTTCTAATAAGTCTATTCCAACACTTCGCCCATTTTGGTACAAAGACGTAACGGAATGAAAACGCGTACCATTATTAGTGCACTCCTTTTAAGTTCTTGCTGCTCGTGGTCCGCACGAGCGGAAAAAAATCATTCACAAACGGCTTTTCAACTGTTCGATCCAGGCAACCAAACCATCATCGACTACGAGAAGTTTGGCGTGTTCTCCGACGTCGGATCGCCCAAATATCGCTATTACATCCAGGAGCGGGATGGCCTGGCCAAAGCCGTCGGCGAAGGCGTCTATCCCAACGTGCTCGGGTTGCTGAAAGATCCCGAGTATCAAAAGGCCAAATACGCACATGAACTCGAGGGCAGCGTTTGGGATTACGTGAATTCCGACGATCTCCAACTCAATTTTTATAAATGGGCGTCCAATCAGGATCAACCGGCCGGGCTTCGGCAATTTTATATCGCGCAGATGCTGGAAAAAGCCAATCTGATCCCTCAGGCCATAAAAGCCTATCAAGCCTGCGTCGTCCATTTCCCCAAAACAACTGGCAATACGTTTTGGAAAACTCCCTGGTACGTGGGACCTACGTCGATGGATAGTGTTTCTTTTTTGACGCGCACACACCCCGAGCTCGGCATGAAATTGGTTGGCGGCCGGGTTCGCATTCTTAATCGCTACGACGATGATCCGCATAATGACGTCTTTGAAGTCGATCCAGGCCGGATGGTTTCGGTAACGGGAAAGGAACCCGCGGCGCCTCACGCGGATCTGTCGTCCATTGGCATTAAACGACAATTGGGCAACGGCAAGGTCCATCTCGTTCAGTACACCAATAACCATTGGCAGTTGCTTGTGGACGGCGCTCCCTACGTCGTGCGCGGCATGGCCTATTCGGCGACGCCGGTCGGTAAAACGCCGGACAACGGATCGCTCGTCGTGCACCGCGACTGGATGGTCTCCGACGATAACAAAAACGGCAAGATTGATGGTCCTTACGACTCCTGGGTGGGTAAGTACCGCGAAGGCAAACTGACGGGAAAAGGGTCAGTTACCGGGGATTTTAAACTTCTCAAGGAAATGGGCGTCAACACCTTGCGGCTCTACCACCATGGTTTTAATAAAGAACTGCTGAAAGCGCTCTACGAAATCTACGGCATTCACATCATTATGGGCGACTATTTGGGCGCGTATGCGGTGGGCTCCGGAGCCGACTGGAATGCCGGAACCGACTACACCGACCCCTCGCAGCAGCAGAAGATGCTCGACTCCGTCAAGGAAATGGTCAATTTATACAAAGATGAGCCCTATATTATTTACTGGGTTTTAGGGAACGAAAACAATTACGGTGGCGCCAATAATTCCCGTGAAAAAACGGATATCTATTACCAGTTCGTCAACAAAGCCGCGCAACTGATCAAATCAATCGATAAAAACCACCCCGTGGCGCTGTGCAACGGCGATTTGCTGTTTATGGATAAAGCGGCCAAGCTTTGTCCGGACATCGACATCTACGGTGCCAACGCCTATCGGGGGCCGCATGGGTTTGGTGACAGTTTCTGGATGGATTTGGCTGATGAGTGGAGGCGTCCGGTTTTTATTTCCGAATTTGGATGCCCGGCCTATCATCACATCAAACCGGTTGGCGAGGCCGAAGCGTTGCAAGCGGCCTATCTCAAAAATAATTGGGACGATATTGAGCGTAACGTCGCCGGCGGACCCGGTGCCGGTAATGCGATCGGCGGCGTCGTTTTTGAATGGCTAGACGAGTGGTGGAAGGCCGGTCCCCCGCCTCAATATGATCCGTTGATTCATGACATCGTGGGGCAGTTCGGCGGTCCTTTTCCCGATGGCTGGAGCTATGAAGAATGGTACGGGATTGTGGGCCAGGGCGACGGAAAAAACAGCCCCTACGAACGGCAGCTGCGAAAAGCTTATTTTATGTTTAAAGAGTTGTGGAGTCCGAAGGAACTGGCCAAACGGGAAATGCCCCTGTGACCACATTGTCCCAGCGCCCGGCAGACCGACTAGAAAACTACAAGAAATCTTTTGCTGTTTTCCTATTGTTGGTGGGATGGGGATCGCGTTTCACGAATGACCTTTACGCCTCTGCCGCAGAGTCCTACAGCCCGGAATGGGCTTCCGATCTGAGTTGGGCTAGCAAAGATCTATTTCATAGGCCCTTAGGAGCAAGCGCTTGGTTGGAAAACCAATATACGCCCTGGTGGCAGAATCAAGTAGCCCATCCCATCGATGATTATAGTGGCGCTAAGCTTCAAACGGGCGTCGTGCGTCTCGACACGGCGGTAGACGTGAATTACACCAACCATCGATTGCTCCAGGGGTGGACAAAGCAATCTTCGCCGTCGGCGATTAATAATGTCTATACCTTTTCTCCGGGCAGCAGCCATCATGAAGACCGGACGGCGCGCAGCGGGCAGACCGCCTTTCTCGACGTGGGACTACACCCACTCGAACATTTATCCGGTGACATCGGTGCCGAATTCATCGGTAATTATGACCAGCGCTACTGGTTTCCTGTAAACGACGAGCATCGGATGTACAACAATAATCAGCAAGCCAAAATTGTTCGCGGCGAGATCAAATACGATAACAGCAATAATTTCATGATTCGCGCTTACGAAGGGACGCAACAATACGACTGGATTGGACAAAATGACTTGTTTGGACTTTTGCCGGCCCAAACGGACGTCGAATATTACCGTCAAGAAGAGGGGTCGTTGACGCCGCGCGGGGGCGAGGTGCGCGTGAAAACGGCTTTTGGCACGCTTGATGTCCTCGGAGGGTCAGAGCCCCGATTAGGTTACGGCTCCGGCGGCTATGCAAAATACGATGCACCTGTCATGCGCGGACTTGAACAGAGTCTTGTCTACCGTAATGAAAATATTCCATTCGGCCTGGAAAGCACGGACGAGCGCCGCTGGAGCTTGTCGTATAACGCGAGTTATCCCTGGAGTGACCGAATCGTCTCGCATGCGGGCTTGCTGTACCAGCCGTTTCGGTTAAACCGGCCTTTTCGAGACCCGACCGATATTTTAGGCGGGGCCTACTCGACTTTTTCCACAACAAAAGAATCCGACGGAATCGGGGGCACCTTGCGCACGGAATTCCGTCCCACCTTGGCCGTCGATGAAGTCGGCGTGGGCTACATGTACCTGGGTCCGATCGCTGGCAATAAGCAGCAAGTTGACGCCGACGTCAGTAAAACATTTTTTGCTCGCTGGACCCTCAGCGGGGGGTACATTTATCGTCAACCGGTTATCGGTCCGATTCCGCTCGTGTTTGAAGGCACGGCGGCCAACCCCGGCGCTCTGCTCAGCACGCCGCGCGGCCAGGATGATCCATTCTGGGTTCAATGGGATAACCGCCAAGCGCATATCGCCAGTCTCACGATGGTTTACGATCCGACCCCGGGAACGCCATTTTTTAAGCATCAGAAAAACGTTCTCGATGAATGGAATTTGAGCGCCGATGAGGACGCGCCTTTCTCGGCCGCCGTCCAATACCGCATGACCGACTATCTTACCAACACCGACAGGCTCTACTATTACAACGAAGACCGCACCGTTGTCTATGACCCTGTTGCCGGAAGTGGGGCTTTGGCAAGCGCGCACCCGCTCAGTTCGGCGACGGGCCTAGCCCGCTGGCGGCTTAATGATTGGCGCCTAAGCGCCGAACTTTCTGGGGGCGAAGCCTTCGCCGGGTCCGCGATCACGTACACAGCCGCCACAAACTTCTATAAACCCTCGACGGCCTATATGAGCGGGGGGGTATCACTCGATAACGGAATCGTTAAAACCTTTTTCAATTATGGTCAAAATGTCTGGGGTCCGATGGATTACCAGACGTCGCTCGGCTGGGCGTATTCCCGCGTCTACCAGGCCGGCATTTCCTATATTCTGTTGCGTGACTTGGAAACGGGCTTTCGATTTATCGGGACGCGCATGAAAGATGAATTTATCGGTTCCGACACGGGCGCCTTTAACGAGTATTCACTTTATTTCACCTATCACTTCAGCCTCCAGCACAACTTTGGCTCTAAAATTGCCGCTCTCGGCAAACCGATTCCACAAACGATTCCGGAGGCTAGCGTCTCCGTAAGCCCGCTCCGCTTTACACCGGACGGTAGCGGGCCGGATCGCACAACCGTCATCGCGTTACACGCGGCTTCCGAGGCTGGGCTCTTGTCCTGGCGGGTCTTCGTCCGCAATTCGACCGGTGAAACGGTTCACAGCTGGGAAGGTTCGGGCACGCCGCCGGCGGTGCAATCATGGGACGGCCTTGCGCCCAATGGACAACCATTGCCTGCGGGACAATATCGCTTGACGCTCGATGTGTCTGACCTTTACGGCAACGATGTCACCTCACCAGCGCAGATCGTCGAAATCCAAGCGGCGGCCCCCAAACCTACGGGCTACAGCGTTTCCGAAACAGATGAAGGCTTACGCGTTACAATGAGTTCGCTCATTCTCTTTGACGTGAACCAAGATTCTCTGAAGCCAACATCCAAGGAAGGGCTCGACCAGGTCATTGAGCTGCTGAAGGCTTACCCGACCAACCGCCTTCGCATAACGGGACACACCGACGCCACCGGCAGCGCGACGCACAATCAGCGCCTTTCCGAACGCCGGGCTCATTCCGTGGCGAATTATTTGATCACAAAGGGTATTCAGAGAAGCCGAATTTCAATGGTGGGGCTTGGGCTCGCGCGGCCACTGGCCACAAACTCCACCGAAGAAGGACGCCAGCAGAATCGGCGTGTTGAAATCGACATACTAAAGTAAGCAAAGGAGAAACATATGAAATTAAAGCAATCGTCTTGGGGCGCGTTAGCGCTGAGCATCACTCTCGCGACGGCTGGGCTTGCCGCTCCGAAAAAATCAACGACGGCGGACAGCTCCGTGAAAGGCACGTTCTACGTATACTCCGATAAGGGAGCACGAGTAAACCATTTTATTCCGTCAGGATGGATGGGAGACTACGGCGATCTCAAGCTTGATGATGGCAATACCAATGATCCGGCCGACGGGAAATCCTGTATCAAAGTAACGTATACCGGCAAGGCGACGCAAGGCGCCAACTGGTCGGGGATTTTCTGGCAGCACCCCGCGAATAACTGGGGCGACAAGCCGGGCGGTTTTGATCTCTCCTCGATGAAGCGGATGACGTTTTGGGCACGCGGCGAAGAAGGTGGGGAAAAAATCGCGGAATTTAAGGTCGGGGGAATTACGGGCGAGCACGGCGATTCCGATTCGGCCAGCATTGGTCCCGTCGCTTTGACCAAAGAATGGAAAAAATACACGATTGATCTCGCGGATAAGAATCTCTCGCATATTGTCGGTGGCTTCTGTTGGTCCGCAAGCCGCGATGATAATCCGAATGGCTTCGTCATCTATTTAGACGAAGTTCGATACGAGCAATAAAGCCTGTGCTCGGGGCAGCGAACAATGCGGGCGTGACGTCGAAGATATAACGAGGTGATTATGAACAAATCGGTTGCCTGGACGTTACCGTTCATTATT